>JAEURX010000063.1 GCA_016788885.1 Nitrospira sp.
CAGTCAACACAAAATCCTCCACCTATATTGACCACTGGGCAACGAATCTCTATAGTGCGCTTCACGGAGGCTGCACATGATCAAGAATCATCTGAAAGAATGGCGGGCGCGGCAAGCGCAACGCGGCATTTCCAAGGCTACTCTGGCACGCAGGATACGGGTGAATCGTTCCTACGTCACTAAACTGGAGCAGGGTAAGGCGGTCCCGAGTCTGCAGGTTGCCCTTCTACTCGCTGAGTATTTCGGCTGTACCGTGGATGAGCTGTTCGAGTTACAGGCTGAAACGACGCCTGATCTTTCTCATGACAATATGTTGCCCAATGGGCATCTACATGAAGATTGAAGTACATTTCATCCCCATCAATTCACACGCGCGGGAAGAACGCAGCTCACGCCTGCAGGCTCTTCTACTCCAGGGTGCGCGACGGCTCACCGGCTTGCCTGCCTGTAGTTCTACGGGTCCCCAGGATTCGTCTCTCCCATCTTTCTCGCCACCTCCACCATCTCAGGAGACCTTTCATGGCTGAGGCTTATTCATCCAGGTTTGAATCAGCCGCTCAAGACCCTGAATCAGGCGGGCGTCCAGTCAGACCGGAGTGGTCGCGCAAACAAAAGCGTGGATATCAGCGAGTTCGTTCGCTGTTGTGGTTTTGGGAGGCCCATCACTTTCAGGTGTTATGGGTCACCCTGTCTACCGCAGAAGGCGGTCAGGCCGACAAGTTGACCTATCACCACAAGCAATTACGTCAACGGATCGAACGACAGCTCGGCTTTCGAGGCTTGGAGTATTACCAAGTTCGTACGGAAGAAGGTCACGGCGTGTTGCATATCTTTTGGGCTTGGCGAGTCCCAGATGGTGAACGCGCTCGCCGGTTCTGGATCTCGCAAGAATGGCTGTCTGCGCAATGGCAAGGCCTCCACGGGGCTCCGGTGGTCTGGATCAAAGCCTACCAGCCGGGGCATCGCTCCAGGAACCGCCTGAGTCGATATGTCATCAGCCAATACGTTCAGGATCAATCAGGCTACGTGAATATGTGCTGGTCGTGGAAACGGTCGCTCGGTTTCCCCATGAGCACCCTGTGGGAAGAGATGCGCAATCAATGGTCGAGCAGGAATGCCTTTCGCCGGATTCGAGGGGAAATCGAAATCCCTCGGGTCGTGCTCTTTAAAACCTGGGAGGACCTGCTCGCCGGGCATGCGATCTGGTTTGACGGTTTCATTCTGCAACTGGTCTTAGGCAAAGGCCTGACTTTTTCGAAACCATGACCGCTCACACCTGCGTTCGAAAAATCGAGTCCTTGTTTGGCCCGACCTGCTGCGGACGCCCTGGCCTTGTCTATGATCGAGCCCGAAAGGGCTGGCTCTGCGCGGCACACAGCCAAGATCGATTGTGCGAGTTCTGTCAGTCGGATCTGGTGTGGGGTCGCATCTGTTACCAGGGCGACGGCGTGGCCAGAGAAATCCTGCTGTGCTGCGCGTGCGCTGGCCTCACCTTTCGCAATTCCCGCCATTAAACACCTCTGCTCTTAGTTGCACCCAAGAGGCCCTTTCACCCCGTGCGTCTTCTAGGGGTGATAGGCCTCGTCTGATGGAGAGCTATCAAATGATGACGGCGATGCGTCAGCTTGGCCGTCCCCTTGGAAAGTCGTCTCAAGTCGGAATGAGAAAGATGAGCACTTACAAGACCACGGGGTTTATTGAAGAAGAACTCGCCCAACGAGGCCGCCCGGCCGTTCCGGACCACTGGACCGGACGGCCGGGGGGATCGGGGGCGCAGCCCCCGCTTCACTTGATATATATGGTTAAAGTAGCAAAGAGAAGGAACGTGTGACTGTTTGCCGTGCTACTCGGAGGTTCCGGTCGTCCCTGGAAACCTCACCTTGGATAGATTGCGGCTCGCTTGATCTTTCAATGGCAGTGGCGCATCATTTTGCGGCAAAACATCCTTACTTAAAAGCGGACAATCGATTCGGGATTTATGGGTAATAACGAACCGAAAGAGAAATGGAAAATTGAAACCAACGACCGATACCAACGGGTAATAGGCATACTTATTTCACTAGCCACGGCTACGCTCTTTCTACCCATAGTAATTGTTAAAGACATCTTGCCTGTTCCAAAAAATGTTGCTGTATTCGATCATTTGACTCCGAGTGTAATCATCAGTTGGTGCTTGCTATATCTCGCGATTTTGAGTGGGATGATATTTAATTACCTCTCCGCAAAGTGGGTTAAACAAGCGTGGGGACAGGAGATTTGGTTTACCAGTTCGCGTCTTGAAACACTTTTGGATTTGACGTTTTGGATCACAGCGATTTGTTTTATCGCTGGACTTGTTATCATCATTTGCTTCGCCGCAACATTCACGCCGACAGTAAAGTAATGATCTGGATGGTTGACCGGAGTTCACATCGTAGAAACCTGCTTACCTTGGGGAAAAGTTATATGAAATATGCCTGGTTGTTACCACTAGGACTTTTAATGACAGGATGCAGCCATATGCTTTGCACAGCTGGCCTTGATTGCAGTGACTACTATTTAGAGCAATTAGATGAAATGGCACCTATGTGGGATCAATGGCTTGGCAAGACTAAAGATGAGCGCATCAAATCGGAGGGGCCACCAGACAAGTGTGAAGTTCTTGTTACTGGGGAAGAGGTTTGTGAGTGGCGTTCAGGTGGTATCAGTGGACAAGGTTCATACTCAGCTCATTCTGGCTATGGGCAATCCTCCTCATCGTCATGGGAACATCGAAGAATCTTCACTTATGACCAAAACCACATTGCTCGCGCGTGGAGTTATCGTGGAAGCCTAGGAATTCGAAATAGCAGGGCCAATAACACGTCTTCTCAGTGATATGCTAGCCAGTAAATCTAAAGCCACGGAATCGTTCTCAAGCTCAATCCGTCCATCAAGAAATATGGCCACGGCTTAACGGTGACTGACGGGAACAGTTGAATTGTACTGTCCGACATGGATACAGGCCGTGGAGCCAATCTAGACACATACCAGGGGGCTGCCGGCAGCATACCGACAGCCCCCTTTCTTCTACTCTGCAGCGTTGGCGTTACACCTTCCTATTAGTTACGACTGCCCGGATGACCGCGCTGCAACTCCACTTTTCAGCACGATTTCGCAGATATGGTCTAACCGCTCTATATGCTCATACGCAGCCCAAGGGTCCGTCGACACAGCACACACACCATGATTCTTTTGCCCCACAATGTCGTATGCCAAGGTCCCGTCTTTCCTGATCCCTAAACATTCCGCCGTCACATCAGCCAAGCCTCGGGATAGCGCAGGCAATGCGGGAACCGTTGGGCCGACACGGGTATACCGGGAAATTTCAGGAAATTCAGCACTCATCGCCTGTAAGTCGATCCCGGCATACATGGCGGCAACGATATGGGTCGCGTGAACATGAACAACCGTACGCGTTTTTTTGGTATCCCGCTGGAGGTTCCAATGCATCCAGAGTTCGCCGGAAGGCTGCTGGCCGTCACGTACGTTGGGAACCAGAAACCCACTTCCGGGGTCAACCATCACTTCCAATCGCACGACGTGCTCAGGATGAACAATGGTCTTCCGCCATCCAGAAGGCGTGATATACAGATATTTTCCCTCCCGCTTTCGCATACTGATATTCCCATCTCTGGTAGTAATCCACCCCCGCTCATACACCCGCCTCATCACATCACCGATGGCCGTCAGCATACCTGCCTCCTGTAAGAACGAATGCTCCAGCCTCTGTTATCGGTTACTCCTCGCAAACCCTTGAGAGGGAGCAAGGGCTCCTTTCCCCCAGGAAACAGCAGTTTAGACTGGGCAGCGACCTCAGCATTTGTTTATGATCGCGCGGAATGCGTTCCCTGAATAATTTCAGCCCTCCATTACTGTTCCGTAATCCTCACCTGATGACGCTGGTGCCACGGTACTGGCCTCGACCGCACTGGAATCAGGGCCTTCCGCAAGTCAGGCGATTGTTCATCACTGCGCCGGGCACCCAACTCCTCGGCATGTGTCACTGGCAACATGTTCCCACCGCAGCACCCACCGTCCTGCTGCTTCACGGATTGGAAGGTTCAGCGGAGTCTCATTACATGCGTGGAATGGCGGCAAAAGCCTATCAGGCAGGCTTTAACGTCATTCGCATGAACCAACGCACCTGTGGCGGCACCGATCACCTCACGCCGACGCTCTACAACAGCGGGCTCAGTTCCGATTACCGGGCGATTCTTCGAGAATTGTCACGCAGTGATGGCTTGTCACGCATCTGGCTCGTCGGGTATTCAATGGGGGGCAATCTCCTGCTCAAGGCAGCGGGGGAACTGGGACGTTCGGAGTCAGCGCTGGCGGGAGTCGTGGCCGTGAGCCCTAATATTGATCCTACGCCGTGCGTGGCTGCACTGGAAACACCCAGGAATTGGCTCTATCACTCACACTTTCTCACAAGTCTGAAGGCACGATTACGGCGCAAGGCAGCGTTGTTGCCTGGACGATGGGATCTCTCCGTGCTCCCGAAGATCAAAACGATCTCGCAGTTCGATGAACGGTACACCGCTCGCGATGGAGGCTATCGGGATGCTGCCGACTATTATGATCGCGCTGGGGCACGTCACGTCTTGCACAACATCGCGGTTCCCACGCTGATCATCACGGCCCAGGATGATCCGTTCATCCCGGCATCCATATTCGACATCCCCGCCATTCGCAGCAACTCACACCTAACGACAGCTCTGCTTCCCTTCGGCGGACATTGCGGATTTTTCCAGAAACAGACTCCAGAGGAAGACCGGTTTTGGGCGGAAAATCGAATCATCGAGTGGCTGGCGTTGCACCGCTGATCGGCCAGGAACAGGCGGAAACCGGCACCGAAATTTTCACCGAGAGCGGGACGTCGATGTCGGGGGAACATCGACACTTGCTATCGGGACTACGATCACATGTTCAGGTCCTGGTCTTGGCCGTCGCGCCAGGCTTGCCGAACTGTGCCTCAAGCCCCAGGTGAGGTCTGGCCAGGAACGATCCCGCCAGCTTCCGCCCATCATCATACGCCGGTTGTGCAGCCTGCCACTCGGCCATCGGTGGGTTGACCGGAAGATTGACCATGAACTTCGTCCCATGCCCCACTTCACTCAGCACTTCCACATAGCCACCATGCTCTTGCACGATTTGGTGGGCAATGGTCAGGCCAAGACCGGTCCCCTCACGCTCACCGCTTTCGTGCTTCGTCGTATAAAACGGATCGAAGATATGATCCAGGTCATGTGGCTCAATCCCAGGCCCACTATCCTCCACCTCAATCTGAACCCAAGGCTCGTTCAGTGGCTTGACCAGCTTTCTCGTCCGTACTGAGAGCCGGCCCCCCTGCTCATTGCCGATTGCCTCCATGGCATTGATGAACAAATTCAGCAACACTTGCTTGACTTGCTGCCGGTCAAGTTTGACGAAGGGGAGATCGGCCTCGAGTTCCTTTTGAATCGTAATGGCCTTACTACTGGCCTTCACCTCGATAAAATACAGACAGGACGATACCACGTCGTTCAGATTCTCCAACGTCAGCTTGGGCGTCATGTAGCGGGCATAGTCCAGAATTTCATGCACCAGTCGTTCAATCCGCTCGACATCTTCACACACCACCTGGCTGAACTGTTCCATAAACTCCACATCATCCCGTCGATCGGGGGCCAATTGGACGAACGTCTTGATCGAGGTGAGCGGGTTTCGAATCTCATGCGCAAAACCGCCGGCCATGGTTTCCAGCGAACGGAGCCGGTCGGTACGGCGCATCAGCAGTTGCGAACGCCGGAGGTCTTCATAGAGCAACGCGTTGTCGATTGCGATGGCGGCATGTTGCGCCAACGTTTTGAGCAACGCCAGTTCCTCGGTAGAGTACATCCCGTGATTCGCACGGCGACCTAAGTTGCAGAACCCAACGAGTCGCTCCTTGCTGACGAGAGGAATGCAGACCTCAGATTCCAGTCGCCTCAACGTATCGATAAGTCCTAGGTGGTCGGAATCGGCTTTATCGTATTCGATCTCCTCTCGGACCAGCGCGGTTTCGGTTCGAAGCAACACTCTGGGAAATTCACTTTCCATCTTGATGGGAGGCACGCTGACATCACGAGTCACAAAACCATAGGACGCGGTCAGGCTGTAAATCCCTTGCTCCTTATCAAGCACATACACCGAGGCGGTCTTGATGTTCATGACCCGAGCGAGCGTTTGCACCAATTCCTTGGTGAGCGACTTCAATTCCAAAATGGCCACGAGAGACCTGGAAAACTGCACCAACGTATCGTAGGCGTCGTACCGTTCCCGAAAGAGAGTTTGCCCGATCGCTCGCTCCACCCCCTTCTGCAGATTGGCCAAGCCGCTCGAGACAATCACAAACAGGCCGAAAAGCACGCCGGCAAGGAAATAATGGAACGTGCCGGTAAAAATCCGAATGACGAGCAGAATCATCATGTAGGCCGGAATCAGCCCCATCAATTTGATCGACAATATGACCTTGGGGCGGCTCGGGGCGAACGAAATGTCCATCAGTTCGTATCGGGCGATTGCGTACGCAACGACTGTCACCGACAGCCCCGCCAGCAGATAGCCGACCGGATAGAAACTGAACCCGTAGTTCTGGAGAAAATCGAGCGAGGCGAGGAATCCCAACGCGATGGCGGCAAAGGTGTATTTGAGTTGGGCGCCCAGGAGCGGGGTCGATACGAGATGGAACCGGTAGCCCTGATACAGCCGGTAGGCCGTGAAACTGCCGCCCGCCACCACGTAGGCTACCAGCCACGGGTGGAGGATGCCGGCCTTGGGATAGCGCCCCCAATAATAGAGATATTGACCATCGAGCAAATATGGCGTGAACAGCAGGCCCCAGAACAGCCCCCCAACCACGTAGTTCCAGAGAATCAGCCGATCCTGCACCGCTCCCCAGGCAAGCCGCTGCGCGAAGTGATAGGTCAAGGCGGGCAGGAACACCACACCCGTATAGATCACCCGCACCCACAGAAGCGCCTCATCTTCCCGCGACGCCGAGAACAACATGAAACAGCCGAATAGCCACAGGCAGGCCGCACCACAGACGGCACTGAAGACCGTGTTGGAAGAAGAGCGGGGATTGTTGCTCAACACCCAAAAGGCACAGATGAGAAACAGGGTTCCGGCTAAGAGCGGCGGGGTGGAATGGCCTGTGGCACGGTTGCTCAGGATTGCCCCGATTGACGTGGCCACCACAATGATCGCGAGCACAATGGCATAGCCGAGGCCTTTGTTCAGCACAACGCTGATGTTCATCAGGCGGTACCGAACAATCGTATAGGCCATCAACGCGGTGTACACCGTGATGAGCACCGTGCCGTAGGGCAACAGCGGAACGCCATACCAGAGGGGGAAATTCGTCGCGCCGCCTGAGTATCCGATGACACTGGCCACCAGCATATAGGCATACTGATGACGTCGGATTCCGTTGGCGTCTCTCAAGGCTACCCCGACGAGAGACGTGGCATAAATGACGTACCAGAGAAAATACAACAGAAACGGGTGGAAGAAGGGCCCGGGGACCGGCCAGAAGGCGAAGGACATCGCGGGATGCACTCCGGCGACAAACCAGGGCGTCGTATCCGCCAGCAGGAAGAAGCCGGCCAACGCGTAGCCGATCTTCAGCGTTCTGGCATGCCGCGCCGTGATATCAAGAAATGTGACCGTGTGGTGAAAATAGAGGACGGGAATGACTGAGGCGCCCGCCATGACTAGGCGCAACAGACTGACCGCGAGGTCTTTGGATTCAGTGAGTTGCCACCCGCAGTAGAAAATGCTCCAGAAGGCGATGCTCAGACAGTACAGCCCGTAGATCCGATTGCGGGCTGCGGCAGGATCCCGGAAATAGACAAACAGTCCGAGCCCCGTCGCAGCCAGCGCATTCACGAGCGCGCTGAGTGCGAGCAGTTTCATATTAGGTACTCTGGCATGACCCGAGTCGAGTCATCATGCAGCAATCGTGACATTGGCCAGGCCCTTGTCCGCCACGGCAATAAGTGCTTGGTTCCCAAATGTGGAATACACGCGCGGGCGTGACACACCCGCAGCGCGTAAGAGCCCTTCGAATTCAGCTTGGTAGTGGAACTGAAACGTGCCTTCGCCTTCGCGTTCCTTGATTCTACCAGAATTGTCGAGGAGACGACGGCCTTCCTCGATTTGGTCCGCCGTCTGTGCCGTATCCACGAAGTTGCGATAGATGGCAGAGAGATCGGCATAGGGTTTCAGATTGGAAATCACCAACCTCCCCTGAGGAGCCAACACCCGGAGATACTCACGCAGTGTGGACAACGGGTCCCGCACGTACCCGAGCACGAGGTTGCACACGACGCGGTCAAAAGAATGGTCGGGAAACGGCAGCGGATGTTCTAAGTCTGCCTGGCACACGCGCATCGACATGGGCATATAGGCCCGCAACCCCTCATAGAATTGCCCCTGCAGCGTCGCCCCAACCTGCTCGAAGTTGACCTTCGCCTGTGCCAGCGCCGCCGGCACGAAATCCAGCCCGACATAGTCGGGAGAACGGAAATTTCCTCGACGCGCATACCGCTGTCGGAATGCCTCATTGAGCTGGAGGAACACGCCGAAATTGCCGTTGCCGCACCCGGCATCCAGAATCCGCTCCCCCTGGTGACATTCCCCCATCAGACGATAGAGGTGATCCATTAATCGCCAGAAGTCAGCCACGTTCGGAATCGTCTGAAAATTCTGTAAGTAGTCCTGCCAGAATGCGACGTGGTCGGACTTTCGCATCGGCCGACGCGTCTTACTCCGCTCCCGTTCGGTTCGATTCTGTGCACCGATCTCTCGATGCGAGGGTTCGACCGTCCGTTCCTGGCGCCGCTCCGGCCACAACTCCTGCTGACAACAGACCGCAATCTGGCGATACACCGTGCGGGCCTTCCGCGGACTCTCCTGGATCCGATGCAAGGCTCCCGGAACTTCAAACGAGTGGCGCAGGTTCGGGCCAATCGCCGCAGCCACCGATGCGATCGATTTCGGATCGACCCAGGCATCCTGCTCGGCATGGAACAACACCACGGGAGTTTGCACGCGCTCGGCATCGCACTCCGTCGTGGCCAGATCCGCATAACCAGCCTGAACGGCGTGCTCCAGCCAACGATCCGCATCAATCGTCAGGCCTAGGATATTCACCACGCCTTTGCGCACGCCGGCCAGATGCTCTCCGATGAGATCCTCCTGATGCACAGCCTGCAACGTATGCCGAACATCCATGATGCCGTTGATCAGCATCAGCAATCGCACATGCGAGACACGCCCCGCGACCTTGAGGGCCACGCGGCCGGCGAGGCTGGTGGCCACGAGGCCGATTGGTCGACCCGGCCATTGGCTGGCCACATGATCGAGCACGGTCTCCAAATCCTGCTCCATGTCTTCAAGGCGAAATTGCGTGACCAGACCGTCACTTTCCCCGACATGGTTCACATTGTCGTAGCGGACGACGTGAAAGCCATTGCCCGCAAGATAATACGCCAGTGGGACATAGTCACGTTTGCTCTCCCCATACCCGGGAGCCAATACGACGATAGGCGCCTCTCCTGCCGGAGCCGTTCGGGGCCGGTCGTGGCACAGCGCGATTCGGACTCCGGATGGCCGGACACATTCCGAAAACTCACTGATCACAGTAGGTTGCTCCGATCGGGGCTCTCCGCCGCCCGCCGGGACCTGAGCCAGCAGATGCTCAATGACATCCTCGACCTCTTTCGCAACCGGAAGAAATCGTACTCCTACCAGCACCGTCTTCCCCGCCACCGGAACGCAACCGGGGCGCACCTCGATCGAGCCGGGTCTCGTCCAGACAACCTCACCAACCACTGAACAGAGACCCGAAGGCAGGATGCTCTCCGAGAAGCCCTGGAGTGTGCTCGCCGGTGTCCATCGCAGTTCGAGTTCAGAACCCAACACATCCTCTTCAACCGCGAGACGCACGCACGCTCCATTCGGCGTCAGGTCCGTCGTCACTGCATCAGACACCAGTCGCGCTCCCGCCTGATTTCGAAGACTGACCTCCGTACTCAGACCAACGATGATTCGTGGTTGCCGTCGCCGTTCCTGACGAGGACGTTCAGGCCCTCGCACAAGCTCCAAGCGGGCCTGAGCGACGGGTGCGGGCGGAGCACCGGATTCAATCAGGGCTTCTTCCTGCTCCTGGGCGATCAATGCCGCAGTCACACGAAGTGCCCGCCCCCCATTCCGGCTCTCGCTCATTAACGAGGCCAACACCCGCTCATCAGCGACGCTCAAACGCACGAACTGAATGGCCAAGGTCATCGTGGACTGCACTCGCCCTACCCCATTCTGTGCCGCACGAATACCGCAGACCATTCCTATACTCTCTAGTCCGGCGGCATCCGGGCTGAGGCTCAACATCATCTGTTGATTCAGCATCGCAGGTACTTCCGCGACAAAATCCATTGAGAGCCCGCCAAAACTGATGCTCCGAGTCGTCCCCTTCCACACCTGGCCTTGAAATCGAAGCTGGGTGGCGAGCCGAACCGTGAGGCGGCGGGAGGCACGTCGCTCCGCAACGGTGAGGGACCAGGCATCACTCGTTTTTTTTCTCTCAGGGACCGGAGTGATCCCACTATCCTCAGGCCCGCACGGGCCGATCACAGACATGTGCAGATTGCGCGTTGCGACCTGATTCGGCATACATCCCCTCCCGCAAGATTGAGCGCTGGTCCGTCCAGTGCTGTTCGATGAACAATGCGTGATCATCGTCGCCCGTTTACGCATTGCGCTCCGGGCGAGGCTGGACTCTTGCAAGCGCACGAATGATTCCAGAGGGGCGAGAAGAAATGAGAGAGTCAGCGCACGGAAGGTTACACGGCACGCACAGCCTCAGTGTCGGCGCAAAGCGACCACTTAAAGTGGCGTAGATTCGAAGGTTATTCTAGGGAATTAGACATATTTGTCAACTCCTACCGCACAACACGTCTCCCGGCCTACTACAATTAACCTAGTAGTTCCCAACAGGGCCGACCGTCCGTACTACGCTCTTCTCCTTCGCCATTCACTGTGTCAGAGCCAGTCAGTCCACTGACGTGTGTCACGATCCTGACACACATTTCGGCACCTGATCGCCTGATCCACGCCACCTTCCGCTCATTCCATTAAGAAGTCCTGACGCACCCCTCTGCCCCGCTCATGATCCGGTTTTAAGAGAGGGTGGCGGTCATCGCGCTTGGGCCGACCGCGAACCGGTCAACGTGAACCCCTCCAAGATTTCTCCTCCCGCCCCCTGACATCACGCCGGTTGCTTTGACCACAGAGGTATGCTACCCACTGGGGCTGGTCTCCACCATGGGCACACTATCATGCGGCCTATACGCTTTAGATCCCCTGCGACTCTTGTGATACTCTTCGCCACCGGCCTCCAGGTCGGCTGCCAGAGCCTTCCGCCTGTCACCGAAGGGTATCCGCATCAACAAGGACTTCGGGGACAATCGAAGCAATCCGTGCTCGCCTGTGCAGGCGCACCGCTCCAAGAACGCGAAGAGGGAGCCGTCACCATGCTGCGGTATTACAAAGAGGCACCCCTGTTAGAAGAATCCATGGTGGCGTCAAAGGGCAGCCGGCCGACCGTGCACCACGGCTGCTGGGCCACCGTCATTCTGCAGGACCAGCGCGTGAACCAGGTCCGCTATCGTTTCGTCCCGAGTTCAGTGGATGCCTCCAACGATTGCGAAGAAATCTTCGCGAACTGCCCGGAATGATGCCGCTCCGACACACGCGACGACAGCGGATTCTCTGGTTGGCGCTGCTGGCCGGCTGCCTTCCATTCCTGACCGACGGACCACCACCCGCCCATGGACTCGAAAAATATGGACGGCCGCTCCCCTCCATGGACGAACCGGAACACGAGACTCGGGAAGAGGAAGAGACGCTCTTTGGCGGGTACCTGCTGACAGGCGCCTTCGTGAAAAACCCCACCTTCGCCGCCCGCCCCGACAACACCGGCCTGGTGGGCATGCGTCATATGCTGCACGTGGAAACGGACATCTATAAACAATACTTGACGTTCTACACGGACCAAAATTTCTTCTCGGACCGCAACAACGGCTGGATCACCCTGTCGGAATGGGATGCCACCTTCGCCTTCACGGGTGTCATCGATCGGTTCAACTGGCGCCTGCAATACGAGCGTGATGCCCCGCTCGACCGCCGCGGACTCAAACAAGCGTATGCGGATGCGCTGGTGACCGCACGCTTTCAGGCCGTTCAGGATTCCAACTGGTGGCGGCGCACGTTCCCCAATCAAAACCTCACGGCCTACGCCGGGGCCGGCTGGTTGTTTCACAACAGCCAATACTTTGCTCGCCCGAACAACACAGGCCGCGCCCTCTTTCGCTACGTGGCCCATGCCGACTTGGATATCTACAAAAACAAAATCGTGCTCTATGGCGACATGAATCTATTTACCGACCGGGAAGCGAGCAATACGATAAACCCGTCGGAACTCGACTGGATCGTGGGCATCGCCGTGCGTTGGAAAGACATGGAACTGGCCTTCTATCGGGAAGAAGACCGACCATTGGACCAATCGGGGCTGGTTCAGAAGTATTTTGCGGTCCAACTGCGGTTTGCGTTCGACGTGTCCAAGGGGGCGATGGAACGGGTCGGTCTTACTCGGTAGGAAGGAACCAGCAGGCCGGCTGGTCACTGCGGATACTGGAGGCACTCGTCAGCGGCGATACCGCGGCCCTCACCCAGGATTCTCGGGATTCGGGAAGGCTGACCGTCCGGCGAGATGGCCGCGCACGTCCTGCACATAGGTTTTGAACGGATCGGCCATGAAGAACGGTGCAGCCCCCCGCAGTTTAAAATTCGACCAGTTGATGATGTAGTCGTACGATGCATGGTCGTCGTACTCAGGCGGAGACGCCATCTCCGGCCCGGCCCCTCCACCGGCAAGAAGGTGGCGGACCAACTCCCCTCGACCGAACGCCCGGGTGTTTCGCGGTGGATGGTCCTGCGCCAGCTGAACGACCCTGTCTGTCGTCAAACGCGGCCCACGCCCCTCTTCTTCAAGCCCATAGCAAAGTCCTCGCTCCGGGTGGAGATTGTGGTATTCGAGGTCCAGGCTCTTCAACATGGGATCATCCCACGCCACCTGTTCGGCGTCCCGATAGGTGTCCAGCAACCACAACTTCGACGCCCAATCGATCCGCCCCACCAACGCCTCATATCCGCCACGCAAACCGGTCAACACCGACTCCCATTGATCGAGCACCCAATCCGTCTCTTCATCCTGTCCCTGACAATGGCGTCGAGCCGCCGCAAGAAACTGTTCCTGCACATCGATGGCAGAGATCGACTGCCCCGATTCCAGCCGCACGATCCATTGGCGCTCCGGGTCACGGGAAATCTCCTGCAACGCCTCAACCGGCTCACTGATCCCGAGTCCACGCGGGGCCTGCCCCGCCTCAATCAGTTGCAACACCAATCCCGTGGTCCCCATCTTCAATGCTGTTGCATACTCGGCCATGTTCGAATCACCGCACAGAAGATGGATGCGGCGGTATTGATTCGGATCGGCCAAGGGCTCATCCCGCGTGTTGACGATCGCTCGGTTGTGCTGCACCCATTCAAAGAAGTCGTTCACGATATAGTCGGCTCGCTGGGAGATCTGGAACGGTACGATCGACCGGTCTTGGGCGTCGCGCAGCCCCGGCCGATGCAAAATGAGGCCGCCGACCTGTATCCACTCGTTGGGATCGCTGGCACAACCGATTCGCCCGGCGCCCGTGAAGATCTGCCGGGTGACTAGGAACGTGACCAGCGGCCCAAGCCCGCGCCTGGAGAAAGGGAACTGGCGGCTCACCAGATAGTTTTCATGCGAGCCGAACGTCGCATCAGTTTCGTGGTCGATATTGTTCTTAATCAACGAGACCGTGCCATCCAACTCCAGCGCCGTGATCGCCTGCTGAATGATACGGTCGCCGGCTCGATCCGATGCCACCAGATCCGCCAGGGTGGTGCATTCAGGCGAGGCATACTCCAGATGCCCCATATCGATATACAGCCGCCCGGCATTCGTCAGAAAGCCGCCGTTCCCTGGCGGTTCATCGTGACCGCGATGATGCAGATCGAGCACCCCTCGCCGATCGACATGAAAAACATGATCGCGAATGCGTTGGGCAACCCAGGAGGGAGAGTATTCAGGCCGATCCTGGTTGACCAGGAGGCCATACTCTGTTTCGAGTCCGAAAATACGATTCAGCATAACAATTGGTCAGGCCGGATGCGGCACGCCCACGCCAGACGGCAGCACCCCCCCCAATTCATCGGGACGAAGCGCGCGATATTTCGACGACCCGGGCCCCTTGCGCTCCAGCAGGATGCATTCCAGGGATTTTTCGGCAACGATCTTCCGCACATGGTCCAGCAACGTGGCCTTGCCCGGCAGGCTCGACGCCTCACTCACAGCCTTGTCCGCAGAGACGGAATTGGCAGCGGCCTCTCCCCCCACAACGTCCGAGGCCGCTTGCGCCAGGGAACCAACGGCCCATGCGCAGAGGGCCATCTCAACCGCCTGCTTCAACGGAGCCTGTTCGACTCCGGTTTGCGAGTCCAGGTACCGACCCATCTGGGCCTGGACGTCAGCGCTCGCACCTAACGAGGCCCACCGGCGGCTCTCCTCAAACGTGCCATCATAGTTGATGGTCAGAAACAAATCCCGCTCCGGCTTGGCGCCCAATTCAGCCAGGAGAATCTTCACGATAAACGGCGCCTTGTAGATTTCTTCGAAGGCCTGCTTGATGGCCGGAGCCAACCCGTACTTCATCAATCGAGCACCAGTCACATCAGACGGCGACCGGTTGAATCCCTCGATGTGGGCCATCTCCAGCAGGGAAAAGCGCAACTTTTCCAAATCCGCCGGATGCCCCATCCCGCCGAGGGCAATACGATCGTAGATTTCGTAGAGCTTGGGCGTGCCACGGCTTACCGTGAGCATCAGAATCCCGTCGGCATAGGCCAAGGCGACAACCGGCGCGCCTTTCGTAAACTGCTCATCGAGATAGTGACGTCGGTTACCGACCGCCTCGATCCACCGATAGGGTTCTTCATACATCAGAGATCACCTTTATTCACAATCACGTTCATGAGGTCGCACCGAGCGAACAACAGAGCTTATCGCCCGCGGACGACGTCCCGTTCGTACAGTCGCTTCAAATCCACATCTGCAATAGCATGAACCCCGGCAGCGGTAATCAATTTGACCACCGGGTACAGGTTTAGTTCTCGATTCACCCCACCCGTCGCCGAGTCGAACTCCGCCGCGCTCGAGAGCAATCGTAAGGCCTGGACCGTCGCCTGCTCTTCCGGCAAGGCCGCCAGTGGCTGCGGGCCCCAGGTATTCACATAGTGCAAGATCCCCCGGATCGTCGGCGATCCGGATCCGGAGACGGCGTACTCCACGGCTTCAAACTCGGCGCCCAGAATGTCATAGAAATAAATCTTGGCTGCAGCCTGCTCGTGATCATACCCGGCAAAGACAGGAACGACCGCCCCCGTTCCCGCCAATGCGGCAGGCACATTTTCCTTGAGCAACTTGGACACCGCACGAAGCTTCCCCTCAAAGCTCAACTCCTGCAACTGCGTCCGACGGTAGTATTTGAACGAATGCTCGAGCACACGCACCATCTCATAGGCGGTCGCCGGCACGCCGGCAATGGCCATCACACTGTGACGGTCGATCTCCAGCACCTTGTCGGTGCGGTCGTACATGACCATGTTCCCAGCGGTCGCCCGACGATCCCCCGCAACCAAGACCCCGTCGCGATACTTCATTGCGAGAATCGTCGTGGCAGTCGGCACTTCCAACCCGGTAGCTGCCGCGACCGGATTGCCGAACTGATAGCCCTGTTCCTTCAACAGTTGAAAAAAATCCCCCTGCATCCCCATATCGCTACCCTTTCCGACGCATTCACTCCCGTCATGTCAGACGGACACCAGGATGAGGACGTCACTGCGCGAGTCCGACGAGGGCCTTCCGAGGCCGCGCGTGGCGCGAGCAATGGCCCTGCCCCGGTGGCCAACCTCACTCCCCCGTCCGCTGCCGGTATCGTTCCGCCTGCTTCGGATCCACCTTACGCATCCGCTTCAAGAGGTTGTCTTTATCCGGCGAACCCGTGTCCGGTCGGCGCGGTCCCCCGCCTTCGTCCGACGGAACCGGAGATTTCGGCATCGGGTCGCCGGGAGCTTCCCGACGATCCGGCATCATCATATATGACATGGTTATGGTTCCTTTCGTTTCGTCCATGCAGCCAGGGCTTCGGCTGGAGACGCCGCAGTTTCCCACAGCGCCGCACAAGCCCGCACGGCATCCGGCTCAAACAGGTCACCCATCTCCAGTGTGCGCGACCGCAGGCCCCCGCTGAACTGTACCCGCTCCCACTGCATACCGCTGATCTCGGTCGAAAACCGCCGCACACACAATCCGCGCAACCCGCCACGGGTATCCGCAGGTCCGGCCGTCAGCGCCTCCGCGATGTCACGATCGGTCGTCATGCGCCAGGTTTTACCTTCGGCCTCCAGCCCCAGAAACAACCCGCGCTCGGGGCTCACGTTATGATATTCCAAGTCCAAGCTGGCGAGCCATGGGTCCTCCCAGGTCAGCCGTTCTTCGCGCATGAAGGTCTCCAGCAACCACTGCTTGGTCACCCAATCCAGCTTTCCGACCAATTGCGTACGATCCTGCGCCAGCAAGCGGAGAGTCTCCTGCCATTCACGCAAGACCCAATCTGCATCGGGATCACTGCCGGCGCACGCCCGGCTTGCCGCATGCCAATATTCCTCTTGTATGGCGAGGCCTGACAATGTGCGTCCATCCTTCAGACGCACCACTGCCTTGACATCCGGATCTCGCGACAACTGCTTGATCGCGGCCACCGGCTGCTCCAACTCCAGCTCCGGGGCTGCGCCGCGTTGCAACACCTCGAGCACCAGCCTGGTGGTGCCGACCTTGAGGGCGGTCGCGTACTCACACATGTTGGCATCCCCGAGTATCAGATGCAGACGCCGATACTTGGTTCGATCGGCATGGGGTTCGTCACGCGTGTTGAGGATGGGGCGATTGTGCATCGTATCCACCCCCAATTCCGCTTCCATGAAGTCGGCCCGTTGCGAGAGCTGGAAGGGACCGGGCACATACCCCGACTCCTGCGCTTCCATTCCGACTTTCCCGGCCCCGGCCAACAGCTGGCGGCTGACCAGAAACGGCAACAATCCGCTGACGAGTTGTGGAAAAGACAACGAGCGTGGAACGAGGTAGTTGTCATGGCAGCCGTAACTGTGGCCATGAAAATCCGTGTTGTTTTTGTAGAGTTGCACGTGGGCGCCGCCGAGTTGTTGATTTCGTCGATCGGCCGCCCGCTGCACGATACGCTCCCCCGCCCGATCGTGCGCCAGCAGATCTTTAAGCGTGCGACATTCCGGGGTGGAATATTCGGGGTGGGTATGGTCGTTATAAAACCGGGCGCCGTTCGGCAGCACCAGGTCACTTTTCATGTCGTGAAACGAATACGGGCGATGGGCATCCAGCTTGGCGAAGTCGTCCTCCTCCTGATCCTGCTGCAGACCCGACACCCGGAAGCCTCGCGCATCCTCGTGCGGATCTTCCCCCCGATAATCCCATCGCCGTTCGAAATCTCCGGTCAGATGCGCACGCACCAACTCCATCGACTCCTCGACCGGATCAACCGCGTCGAGGTCTTCTCTGGTAATGCCGTATTCCGTCTCAATGCCGAACAGATGCATAGTTAGATAATCTGATTCACCAACCGCTCTTCCGTGGGCCTGCCACGGCGGAAAGACGAGACGCCGACCACCTGCTCGGGATGATGATCCAGCAATTTCAGCCATTCCTCGGCTGCATCATCGGGCGGCAGCATCTCTCCCTCGCGATATTCCTCCTGCACCGCATCGAGCAAATCCTGCGTCCGGATGCCGTCGCCGGAGGGGGGCCCGGCCTCGGCGACCGCACGTTCGATCGCCTTCTCCTTCGCCCGCTGCACGATCGAAGAAAGGATCGCGCCGCTGACGAGATCGCCCCGGTACAGGACTTTATTCTGCCCGTTCCGGAGTCGGATCGATAACACGCGATTCTGATCAGTACGCGAGAAGAGTTGCTCCACCACCTGCTCGATGACAGCGCGGCGGGCAATGGCATGATCCTGATTGTTTCGATCCAGCAGCGTCTGATCGAGCGGCAACGCCGAGGTGAGATACACCGACAGGATCTCCACGGCCGCTTCGCGATTCGGGCGTGCCACCTTGATCTTGCGATCGATGCGACCCGGCCGCAGCACCGCCGGATCGATCAAATCCGGCCGGTTCGACGCCAGAATGATCACCACATCTTGCAGCGACTCGATCCCATCCATTTCGGCGCAAAACATCGGTACCAGGGTGTTATTAATATTGAACGATCGCATGGACCGTCTGGTTCCCAACACCGACTCCGCCTCGTCGATGAAAATGAACGGCAAGGCCCCTTCCTTGCGTCTGGCGCGGGCCTTGGCGAACAGGTCGCGCACGATCCGCTCGGATTCACCCAGCCACATATTCAAGATCTCTGGGCCCTTGATGTGCAGGAATGCGCCGCTGGTCACCGGAGGATGCTTCGCCTTCCCCTCCGGGCCAGACTGACCGTGCGACTCCCGCACCAACTGCGACAGGCTGGCCGCGGCCGCCTGCCCGATCAGCGTCTTGCCGCATCCCGGCGGCCCATACAGGAGAAAGCCTTTCGGCTGCGTAAACTGGTACTTCGCAAACGTGTCGGCATGCAGCAGCGGATATTCAATCGCTTTCCGAATGGCCTCGATCGCCTGATGTTGGCCGCCGATTTGCGCCCACGTCACGCTCGGCACTTCGTCCAGTAGATGGGCGCGCGCCTGTCGGTTTTCGAATTTTTCGATGGCAATGCGGTGAGTCGGCTCAACCCGCACCTCATCGCCGGGCTTCAGGTCCGCCCCCACCAAATCACTGGAGCGTTGAAGAATCAGTGCCTGCCGCCCCATGTCCTGCTCAAAACGAATCCGGCCGTCCGGCAGGAGCTCCGCCACTTTCAACACCGGTCCGTTTCGGTCATAGCCGAGCGCCTTGATCACCGTATAGGCCTCATTGACGAGAATCTGCGTACCGATCTTCAGGTCCTCGACCGGAAGCCGTGGATCGGTATTGGCGTAATACTCCGCCCCGCCCACCACGATTCGAGCCACGCCTTCCCCGGGCAACTCGACCAGGAGGCCAACACGATTGGCCGGCGCGGTCAGCTTGGCAACGACATCACTTAATTTCTTCAGTTCGCTATCGCGACGGTCCTGCGTCACCGATTGCGCCATGACCACGTGCCGTAATTTATAGAGCAGCTTCTGGCGCGGATCACCGTCGGGAAACGCGGCCAGACATTCGTCTATCAGTTCGATCGGATCGGCCGAAACCCCGGCTTCACGGAGCGGCCCCTGATGGCCCCCAGGGGTCGGCTGATCTGGATTGCGATGGTCACTCATAATCTTCCTCCGGCTGGTCTCACTCCGGTCATCCTAACAGGTTGTTGAGAAGCTGCGCCAGCGAGTCACGATCGAGCCTGGACACCGCTTCGAACTCCTCCCTCTCAATTGACGGCCTGCAGTGTCACCGTCGCCTGCAGGCGGCGATTCCCCCGCGCGTATTCGATCGTCACCTGCTCACCGACCTTGTGTTTTTCCATCGCATCCATGAGATCCTCGATGGTTTCCACCGGCTTGCCGTCCACGGCCACCAGAATATCGCCCAGTTCAACGCGCCCACCCATGGTTTCCCGCGCCCCGCGCAAGCCCACCCGTTCTGCAACACTCCCGCGGCCGACCTTTCCGATAATGACGCCCTTGACGCCCCAGCGTCTCGCCATCGCATCGGGAACCAGGGAGATCCCCAAGCCGGGCCTGATCAACTTTCCATGCTTGATCAACTCGGGCACGATGCGATTCACCGTATCGACCGGCACCGCAAACCCGATCCCGGCAAATGCGCCGCTGGGACTGACGATTTGGGTATTCACGCCGATCAGACGTCCGGCACTGTCCAACAACGGCCCGCCGGAGTTGCCTGGGTTGATGGCAGCGTCGGTCTGAATCACGCCTTCAATGGTCCGGTTGCTCATCGATTTGATAGTACGACCCAAGGCGCTCACCACTCCGGTCGTCAGCGTATGGTCGAGCCCGAAGGGGTTGCCGATCGCCAAGACCTTTTGCCCGACACGCAACGCCTGGGAGTTGCCGATAGTGACCGGTTGGAGTACCGACTCCGGCGCTTGAATCTGCAGCACGGCGATATCATGGTCCGGATCGGCCCCGACGACCTTGGCTTTGATTTCCGTCCGATCGGCCAAGGTCACCGTGATCGAATCAGCGCCATAGATCACGTGGTAGTTGGTTACGATGTGCCCCTGCCGGCTCCAGACGAAGCCGGTCCCCGACCCCTGTGGCACCTCGAACAGATTGAACGACCAGGGGTCGCGCTGCATGGCCGTGTTCGCAATAAAGACGACCGAACGAGTCGCCCGGTCGAACACGGCGATCGTGGCCTGCTCTTCCGGACTGAGTTCGGTCGGCGCGACCGATTGAGCCGGCGACAATCCATGCAGGTCTTCAGCCATCACAGGCTCTGACATCGGGCACGCAGTCGCCATCAGGCCAGCGAGCACACCCGCCCGAACCCATCCACCGGCGCGCCGCGCCGTGAGCATTGCTCCTGCGCCCATCTATTCACCAATGATTTGCAGGACCACGTCCCTGGTCCGTGCGCGTGTATCGAAATCCAACACCACTACCTGCTGCCAGGTTCCCAGCACCATCGTTCCGTCGTTGAACGGAATCGTGAGGGAGTGTCCCTGCAACTGACCGCGCAGATGGCTGTGGCCATTATCCTCCCCCACATTCCGCTCGTTGTGCTGCCATGTCGGGTCGGCGGGAATGAGCCGTTCCCAGATCGCTTTGGTATCAGCGCGAATGCCGGGCTCATCCTCGATGATCAGGACGGAGGCGGTCGTGTGTCTGATGAACACCGTGAGAATGCCGGCGCGCAGGTGCGTCTCCTCAAGAGCCGCGCGCAGTCGGTCGGTGATGTTTTCCACCTGGCAATCGCCCTGCATCGCCACACGCAGCAACAGTGATTTCACCGCCATCGAATTACTCCTTCTCGGGGCGCCGCAAAAACGCACGCTCGCGTGCGGTCAACGCCCGCCCCCTGGCTTGCGCCAACACCCCATCGAACACACCCTCTGCCGCAAGCTCTCGCAGGGCCCGCACAACCAGACGGCTCAGAATTTGTTCCCGTTGCAACGTCTGCAGATAGGCAAAGGCCTCCGACAGGTCTTCGCGTCGACGCACATAGTAGTCGCGACCCCGGCGTTGGTTGCTGTAGGCCTCGAATTGCTCACAGGCGACAAGCACTTCCGCCAGTTGGCGCACCCAGGGCTGTGCGCCTTCCAATTTTTCTGGGTAGTAATAGTACAGCATGACCCGGCCCATCCACGGCGCCCAGGCAACTCCGAGTTCGCGCAAGAGCGGCTTCACCGTCCGCAAGCGCGCGGCCAGTCTCCGGGCATACCCCAACCGCATCTCCACCTGCTCGCAGGCCCACGAATCGAGCGTGATGCCGGCATCATCCATGGCGGTGCGATAGCGAGCCACAAACGCCTCGGTTTCGCGCCCGTAGCGGGTGTCCGGGTGGAGAGCCCTCCATTCACGAGGCCTGGTCGGAATGCCGTGCGCGCGGGCCCAGGACCAAATGCGACCGAAGAGGTGCCGGTCCAGTCCAGCCCGTCCCAAATCGTGGAGGAGACAGGCAATCTGATACTGTTTCACACGTGCAGGGGGATGCCCCAGCCGTGCAGCCACCGCCGCGCACATACGGGCCGTGCGGACGGCATGGGGACCGTCGTACCCCTTGATGATGCGCCCCGGACGACGCGGGTCAGGATAGTCATAGAACCGCAATAACTGAGAGGCAAGGGTGCGCGACACGAGCAGCGGAGGAAGCGTGATGCGTGAAGTGGCCATGCAGATGTGAGGCACCGGAATCGACACGTTACCGCTCGGCAGAATATCGTTCACCAAAAGAACGTGTCAAGCCGATCGCCGCGCAGGCACAGGATTTCCTCGCACTGACGGTGGGGCTTTGTTATTCTGGCCCCGAGGCCGATCGATCAGGGAGGACATCATGCGGATGACTCGGACCATGCAAATCCTAGCCGGCAGCACGGGTCTGCTGTTGGCGGCAACCATCGCTCCCGCGTTCGCCCTCGACCAACTGGTAGATGTGACCGGCAAAGTCACCCCCTTCGTCACTCTGCGGAGCCGCGACAATTTTTCGAGTGAGTACCGCTATGATGTCACGGTCCGCAACGTGTCTCCCGATCTGTTCGTCGCGGACTCCCTCATAGTCGTGCTGGATCACATCACCAATACGGCCGGCCAGGATCGCGAAAATTTGACGGGTGAATCGCTCCTCACGAGGATGGAGATCATCGGGCAGGACGGGACGACCGACGACGGCAAACCGTTCTTCCGTGTGCCGCAGGGGTCCGGCCCCGACCTCACCCCGAACAGTGAGAGCCTCCCCGTGTCGGTCCGCATCCGGAACCGTGACTACGTGGCCGTCTTCACGCCAGCCTTCCGCGTGATGGGACAAAAGCGTGAGTCACCCAAACAGAAGGGCGCCGCCGGGTCTGCAGCCACGACTCAGCCACCGGGCAAGGCCACGACCGACAAACTCATTCAGCTGCTCATTAAAAAAGGCCTGATCACCGCGGAGGAAGGACGGCTTCTCAACCAACCATGACCGACTCCGTCTGCAACGCCTGTCTCGGCACCTGGCCTCGACAGGACCACTTCATTGCCGACTGCGGCCTCACGCGAGCCTATCTGCACGACGACCAGTTCTTTCCCGGCTGGACCGTGCTCGTGTTGAAGCATCACGCGACGGAACTCTTCCACCTCTCGCGCGAGGAACGCGGCACGCTCATCGAAGAAGTCGCCCAGGTGGCGGCCATGCTCGTCGACGAATGGCGGGCCGTGAAGGTCAACTATGAATTGCTTGGCAACCAACTTCCTCATATCCATTGGCACCTGATTCCCCGCCTCAGCCGGGACCCGGCACCGCTCGAGCCGGTCTGGCGCGTGGCGCATGAACCGGTGCGACTTCAACCGGACGCCCTCGCCTCCATGATCGAACGCCTCACGCAGCGGTGGCCGACGCAGCTCAGCCACACGCCACCGAAGGCCTGACTCCATCCGCCTGCCACGATGCCCGCACCAGCACCCAAGCCGGATGTCACGATGCCCCGCACATTTTCGCAGATGGTGATCCGCACCGTGCCGCTTCATCTGCTGACATCGCTGGTCCTGGTCGGAGGAAGCGCGCTGTGTTACAGCGTTTCCATGACAGGGCACGGCACCTGGGCGCTCGTGGGTAGCTGGTCGTTGACGGCGATCGCCATTCTCCTTGCGCTGGTCGGCGGAATCCTGGCCGGGCTGTTGGACGCATCCCAACAAACGGTTGAGCGACTGGAACAACAACTCCGCACCTGGTTGCACACCCTCCCTGCCGCCGCAAGGGCCGACGCAGCGACAGACCGCCCCCTGGACTCAGTGCGAGCAGAGTACGAGACGCTGGTCGAGCAATGGGCCACCAGGACCGGCGAACGGCTGCGACTTC
Organism: Nitrospira sp.; assembly: GCA_016788885.1. Lineage (NCBI taxonomy): Bacteria > Pseudomonadati > Nitrospirota > Nitrospiria > Nitrospirales > Nitrospiraceae > Nitrospira > Nitrospira sp. The sequence continues at coordinate 23,767 of JAEURX010000063.1, forward strand.
CACGCTGGTTGGAAACGCTGATTCGCAAAGCGTTACGCGGGATCGTCGTCGATCGCTTCATTGCCTCCTGTACGGAACGTGGCCTCAGTCTCGTGGCGCCGCAAGAGTTCCGGAACTGGCTGCTCGCGGAAGGGGTCAGCCTCGGATTCATGCCCATTCAGGATCAACTCTCTTGGTGGCGCTACCTCATTTGGGGCCTGTTGCTCCTGCTCGCCGCGACGAGCTTGATTCTCGCCCTTTTCACGACCTCATCCTGATCGCTCCCGCTGCATCCGGCGCGAGATTCCCCATCAGATCCCGTGGAATTTTCTTCCCATCTATGTGTATATAGAGCGATCTTTTTCTCGTGGAGGCCTGTCGGCGCTTATGTTCTTGCAACGCATCGCCTTTGGACGATGGGTCCTGCTCATCACCGTCACGTTGCCGCTGCAGTCCCTGCCGGTCGGTGCACAAGATGAGCCCTCCCCGAGCCTGTCTCCCGGATCTGTTCAACCCGAATCACCGAACGTCGAACCGCCGCCTCCGCCGCCAGGGGAAACTCCCTCGCAGGAAGCTGTGCGCGTTGAACCGCTTCCGAACGAACCCACGCCTCCTCCCCCGCCGCCGCCGGCTTCGCCATCACCCACTCCGACACCGTCGATTCCTCCGCCAGCTCCACTGACGCCGCTCGAGCTGCTGTCGCAGGCTCGCCAGGCTCTGCATGCCGAACCGGACGCCCAGGAGCCACGACTCACGCTGGGAAGAACACTGTTCCAACTGGGCGATACCGATGGCGCGATCGATGAATACCGAACCGCCTTGCGCTTCCATCCCACGGTTGCGCAGATCCATGTGGATCTCGGCACCGCACTCATGGCCAAACAAGACTGGCGAACGGCCATGACGGAGCTTCAGGAAGCGGCCCGCCTGGACCCCACGCTCGTGCAAGCGCATTACAGCATGGGCACGATTCACTACACCCGTGGAAATATTCAGTCCGCCATCAAGGCCTACCAGGAGGCCTTGCGGCTGAAACCGGATTTTGCCGAAGCCCATTACCGATTGGGATTGGTCCTGAAAGTTGCCGGGCGCGACAAGGATGCGGCACAGGAACTGGAAGCGGCGGCACTGGCCGGTCTGGCCAAGGCGCAATACTTCCTCGGGAATGCCTACCGCTCAGGGCAAGGTGTCGAAAAAAGTCAGATCATGGCCATCACCTGGTGGGCACAGGCATTTGAGCAAGGTTTGCCGGAAGCTTCACAGGCACTGACTCAGCTCAGACGGCTCGCGGCGGTGAAGGGGAACCTGCAGACGAAACAATCCAAGGCGGCAGCCGAGGCCTTCAAGAACTATTGTGATCAACTCTGGTTGGATTTCCCCGACCTCGACCGGGACCAGCCGAACCAAACCGTCGGCACCACCTTGCTCAAGCAGGGACGCACCGCCGAGGCCCTGCCGGTCCTTCTACGGGAAGCCTATGCGCTGAATGAGATGTCCCATGCGACACTCGTACACCTGTATGAGCAGGGACTCGACGGCCAACTGCCGCCCCATGGTCAATGGATTCTGAGTTATCTGGAATCCACCGCCGCCGACGGCGCGGTTTCGTCCCGCATGGCACTCGCTCGAATCTACGCCAAGGGCCTGGGCTTGGCCCCGGATCTCGCCAAAGCCAAGAGCTACCTGAAAGGGCTCCCACGGGAAGACGTCAAACGCATCCTCGACGAAGCCGCACCCGAACCGCCTAAACCATAGCCGCCACCATCGCATGAGCACCGCCACCCGCTTGTTCGTCAGGACTCTCTGGCTGCAAGCCCTGGTCATGGCGTTGTCTGCACTCCTGCTCACCGAGATCCTGTGGACGGCGGCACCGGCAACCTACCAGACCGTGGAATGGGCACCCTACGACACCTGGGTACGACTCCGCCCTCAGCCGGTTCCCGATTCGCGCCTGCTGGTTATCACCCGGGACGAGGCCAGCGACCAGCAGTTCGGCGCGGGTCAGTGGGATCGCAGCCTTACCGCAACACTCATCACCGCGCTGCATGACGCCGGCGCGAGCGCGATCGGCATCGATATTCCGCTCGATCTCCCGAGTCCGCCCAACCTTGGCGGCGCCGTCAGCGACGCCTTGTTGATCGAGGCCATCAAGTCCGCCGGCACCGTCTCCTATCCCGCAGTTCTGGCTCAACCGCTCGATCAGGAGGGCCTCCCATCGACACCGCCCCCGCAAACGCTGGTGCAGGGAAAGAGCACGCTGCAACCGGTGCTCGATCTCGATCGGGTAGCGCGCCGAGCCCTGCTCTACCATGGCACCGGCCCGAGCGAACTTCCCTCCTTGGGCCTCTCACTGGCTGCCGGCTTCTGGCAGACGCCTCTCGAACGGATCGAGCGACGTTCCGGCTCAGTGCGGATCCCCCGAACACAGGGCCCGGACGGCCCCACTGCCGACGTCACGATTCCCGTCGACCGCCATGGCCGCCTGTTGCTCAACTTCGCCGGGCCGCAGGTACGTGCGCTGATCCCCACCGCCACAGTCTTGAACATCTCCCGGCTGATAGACCAGAAGGAGATGGAACGCCTTGCCGCCCTGGTCAACGGCAAAGCGGTGATCGTCACCACACAACCGCGGCCTCAACCGGAACGGACGATTCCGTCCGGCGAAGACGTCACCGACGTCCTGCTGCAAGCACAACTCCTCCACACAGTCCTCTCGCAGGACTGGATGAGAGAACTGCTCCCATGGCAACGAGAAGCCGTCGCCTTCATGCTCTGCATCAGCGTCGCCTGGGCCGTCTTCCGGTGGACCGATTGGAAAGGCCTCGTGCTGGGAACCGGACTCCTGCTGCTGTACCTGATGATCGGCCTGATGTGTCTCACCCAACTCCGGTGGGTCCTGCCATTCATGACGTCCGTCACCGCAAGCCTCCTCGTCCTCGTCGCCGGCAGCCTGCTCGGCCAGATCGTGGCCACCAGACGTCTGGTGCTGCTCGAACAGGACATGCTGCTGGTCCAGCAAAACCTGGTGGCGGTGCGGGAAGCACTGATCTTTCAGGAAACAGCCGTAGAAAGTCTGGAGGAAGACCTGGAATCGGCTCACACCAGGATGTCGCATTCCGCCTCGAAGGAAGCCGAATCGACCCAACTCGCCGCCGATCTCCAACGCAAAGTCGCTGAGGCCCAGGCGCAGGAAGAGGCAACGAGGCAACGGATGCAGGAACTCGAAGGGCAGTTGCACAACCTGCGGGCGGCCACGATCAGCGCGGCGCCGCTGGGGAATCTCGAACAGGAACAACTCCAGCGCGAATGCGAACAATCCGGGATCGTCACGAGAGATCCGTTGATGCTGACGATGTTTCGCGATCTCAAGAAAGGGGCACGCGCGCCGGTCACCGTCCTGATCACCGGCGAAGCCGGAACCGGCAAAGAGCTGTGTGCCAGGGCGGTGCACCGGTTGAGCCCTCGCGCCGCCAGACCGTTTATTGCCGTGAACATGGCGGCGATCTCGCCGGAGCTCTTCGAAAGCGAACTGTTCGGTCATGTGCGCGGCAGCTTCACCGGGGCGCACTCAGATCGAAAAGGCTACTTTGAACTGGCGCATCAAGGCACCATCTTTCTCGACGAGATCGGGGATCTCCGCCTGGACCACCAAAGCAAGCTGCTGCGCGTGTTGCAAGATCGAACCTTTTATCGCGTCGGGGCGACCAGTCCCACCACGGTCGATGTTCGCATCGTCGCCGCCACGAACAAGGATCTGCAACGGGGTGTGTCGGAAGGGTGGTTTCGTGAAGATCTGTATTTTCGGCTCAAGGGGCTCGTCCTGCAGCTGCCGCCCCTCCGTGATCGCGCCGAGGACATTCCACTCCTGGCTGAAGCCTGCCTACGAGAGGCCGCCCAGAGGAGCCATCAGCCGCCGATGCCACTCTCACAGGAAGCCCTGGCGGCGCTCACCACACACACGTGGAAAGGCAACGTGCGAGAATTGCGTCAGTGCCTCGAACAGGCAGTGGCCCTGACCGAGGGATCGATCATCACGCTGAATGATCTCCGACTGCCCGGCGCGTCGGCACCGGCTTCCGGAACTGCTATCGGTGAACCTATACTGCCGGATCCGGCCGGCGATCTCGCGGTACTGAACCAGCTACGCCGGACCCGGTTCGACATGCAAGCCACGGCTCGAGCCCTGGGCTGGGACCGCAGCACGGTCACCCAACGCCTGAAAGGGCTCTGCTTCCAAGCGCTCGTGGACTCATCGGGGGACCAGGCCAAGGCCGCCTCGGCCCTGGCCGGAGATCCATCTCTCCTGCGCACCGTTGAACTGAAACTGATGGACTATACCGCTCATCTCATGGAGACGATCGCGCCCTTCGCCGATGTGGACGAGGCGTTGCTCGACTGCAAGCGGCGATTCAAGAACCTGCCCGAACGACACTTCAGGTCCGTCGAAACGCTCGTGCGGCGGCATTTTCAATCCAAGGCGTAAGTCGCCAGCAGGATCCGCTGTCCGGCCCGCCCAAGAGCCACACGCCATCAATACCCAACCCTCAGCAGTGACCGACAATCGGAACATCTGCCGAAGCCTCGCGACGTGATCCCCTCGCGCTCATGCGGGGCTAGCCCCGCATTCCCCACTGATCCACGCATGAATGGCCGTTTCCACGCAGTGATCACTATTCGCTAACTCCTTGTTCCGTTGTTGTTTTCTGACCATAAGCCGCGCTGCGGCACCTGGCCTCGGCCTTGCTCTAGGCACCAGCCAACGACGGGCAACCCGGCAGGAAGGAGGTGAACATCACCCAGCCGGCCCCGCGCCACAGGGACCAGTCGATCGGTCGATCAACAACCACCGGGTCGCAGCATGCGGCCTGTACACAAGGAGCACCACATCATGCAGAAAGCCCCCACAGCCACTGTCAGTGCAGGACCGGTTTCCCCCGCCATCATGGGACCCGAGAGGGACATGAAGGAGGTCTACATCCTGAGCGGATTGGTCGGATTCCTCGCCGTCGTCGTCGCCGCCTTCTGGTACTACTCCCAGGCAGACGAGGCAGCCCATACCAACCGCTCAGCGGAGGCGCTGAACAGCGCGCAGGTGTCTCAGGTTCTCAAAGATTCGACCGAGCAGGGACCGGTTCCGGTGTCACTTCCGACCAGCCGAGTGGAGACAGCCCCCCTGGCGAGCAGGAGCATGGATATCCTGCATGACGATATCGCCTTCGAAGTCGGCCGCAAAGGCTTGACCGACGACGGCAAGGCCGCGCTGCAACGCCATGCCGAGTTCCTGAAGAGCGAGCCGGACTGGGGCGTGCTGGTCCAGGGCTATACCGATCAACAGGGCTCAAAGAGCTTTAACAAAATCCTTGGACTGAAACGCGCTGACACCGTGAAGCACGAGTTGATGGCGCTGGGCGTCCCGGAAGCCGCGATTCGCACCGTTAGCTTGGGCGAGGAAGGCGCCCTGTGCCTCGACAACAGCGATGTCTGCCGCCGGATGAACCGACGCGTGCACTTGGAACTGCGAAAGATCGGCCTGGAACATATGGTGCTTGCGCCGCTCGCGACCGAAGCCATGACCGATTCCCTCAACGAGAACCTCGAGCGATCGACCGAGCCAGGCCTGGCCGAGTCGATCAGCGACATCCCCTCCGCCCCTTCGTCCGATGCCGACCACGCCGCCGCAACCCTCGAATCGAGCACCGGCAATTAATGTCCCGTCGGAGCGCCCCTGGGAAAGACCCCGTGTCTTTCCCAGGCCCTCCGGTCGCCGCTTCATGATCATCACTCCAGACCATATGAGGTTCACATGCTTGCTAGACGCTCTGCTGCCCATCGACATCCATCAGGACGGCTCGCCGCCCGCCTGATACTGTGTGCACTGCTTTTCATTGGAGGCATGGGGGGGGCGCCCTCACCGGCGGAGTCCGCCGAACTACCCGCCACGCTGAGCACCGGCGTCATTCCCACTATGGGGCTCAACGACGCCACGGAAGGAGCCCTCCTCTTCCGAACCGGCCAGCCCGGCCGTTACCTCCCGGCCCCTATTCTGCACACCGACGTGCAAATGGCCATCACGGGGACCATCGCCCGCACGACCGTCACGCAGGAGTTCACCAACCCGAGCACGCGGAAAGAGGACTGGCTGGAGGGCGTCTACGTCTTCCCCCTCCCAGAAACGGCTGCAGTCGACCAGCTGCGCATGAAGGTCGGGGAACGAATCATCGAAGGGCAGATCAAGGAACGGGCCGAGGCCAAGCGAAGGTATGAACAAGCGAAACAGGAGGGCAAACGAACCAGTCTCGTGGAACAGGAGCGCCCGAATCTCTTCACCACTTCCGTGGCGAACATCGGACCCGGGGAACGCATCACCGTCGAGATCGAGTACCAGGAAACCGTCCGGTATGAGAACGGACAATTCCTGCTCCGCTTTCCCATGGCGGTGGGACAGCGATACATCCCCGGCACGCCGGTGATCATCGAGGGACAGCCGCCCAAGGGGTCCGGCACGATGCTGGATACCGACCGGGTCCCCGACGCGTCACGCATCACGCCACCCGTACAACCACCGGACCAAAGCGTCGTGAATCCGCTCAGCCTGTCGATCACGCTCAGTCCGGGGTTCCCCATCGAGCAAATCGAGTCACCGTATCACCCCATCATTTCCATCCCGGATGCGGAGCAGGTGTATCACATCAGTTTAACGGAGGAGACCGTTCCACCCGATCGCGACTTTCAGCTCACCTGGCGCCAGGCGCCGCAAACCGAACCACTGGCGACCATCTTCACCGAACAGAAGAACGGAGACGCCTATGCGCTCCTGATGGTTGTTCCCCCGACTCAGCATGACGCGAAAGCCGCACGGGTGCCCAGAGACCTGACGTTCATTATCGACACCTCCGGCTCCATGGCTGGTCCGTCCATCGAGCAGGCCAAACGTTCCCTAGCGACGGCGCTGACACGCCTGACCGCACAGGATCGGTTCAACATCATTCAATTCAACAACCAGGTACGCTCACTCTTCGCCACTCCACAACCGGTCACGACCGCCACCATCAAGCAAGCCGTCCGCTACACCGAACGCCTCACGGCGGATGGGGGCACGGAAGTGTTACCTGCCTTGCGACAGGCGTTGGCCAGTCCGCAAGACGAGGCTCGACTCCAGCAACTCATTCTCCTCACCGACGGCCAAATCGGAAATGAAGAGGAGCTGTTCGAACTGTTGCACCATCGCGTCGGCAACCGCCGCCTGTTCACCATTGGCATCGGCTCGACTCCGAACAGCTACTTGATGCGGAAGGCGGCAGACTTCGGCCACGGCACCTTTACCTACATCGGCAAGGTCGAGGAGGTGAAGCAGCAGTTGGATGCCTTGTTCAAGAAATTGGAGCGGCCGGTGCTCAGCGATATCACACTGGACAGCGCCGGCTGGTCGACGCTGGAGTCGTATCCCGCCACCATCGGTGATCTGTACGAGGGCGAGCCGATTGTCCTCGCAATCAAAGCAACATCGTTTCCCGAGCAGGCGACCTTGCGCGGAAAGGCCGGAACCATTCCCTGGTCGCTTCCGGTCTCCTTCCACCATGCTGCGACCCAGAACGGACTCTCGATCAATTGGGCGCGACAAAAAATCTCGGCCCTCATGGACGAGGCGTCCAGGGGAGGGACTGACGACAGGGTTCGGCAGACCGTGCTCGATCTCGCCCTGTCGCACCATCTGGTCAGCCGGTATACGAGTCTGATCGCCGTCGATGTGACACCGGCACGGCCGACCGGGACACCGGATGCAGATCGGAATCGCGCCACGAACCTGGCGCACGCCCAGGAGCAGACCGTACTGGCCGACCTGCCGAGAACCGCAACCAGTGCGCCTCTCCATCTACTGCTCGGCCTGTCGGCCCTGCTGTCTGCCGCACTGTTGTGGAAAATCAGGGCGACGGCCGGATGACTTCTCTTCGACCGACGAACCCTCTGCTCTCCGGGTTGATGGCGGCCCTGCTCGCCATCAGCCTCTGGCAGGTTGGAGAAGGCTCGTGGATCGTGGCGAAGGCCAGGCTCGCGCAGTATCTGCTGCAGCGAGCCTGGATTCGTGCACTGTCGGGAGAAGCCAACCCGAAGCCTTGGCCCTGGGCCGACACCTGGCCGGTCGCGCGCCTTCAGCTGAATCGGCTGGCCGTAGATGAGATCGTACTGGCCGGCGCCTATGGGCGAACGCTGGCGTTCGGGCCCGGCCATGTGAGTTCGAGTGCGCGACCTGGGGATAGGGGCACCGTGATCCTCACCGGCCACCGGGACACACACTTCCACTTCCTCAAAGCTGTCCGCCCCGACGATCGCCTGGAGCTCACAGGCACGGACGGGACAACGATTCACTATCGAGTCACGGAACAGCGGGTGTTGGATTCGCGGCGGGACGGGCTGCCGATGGCACGGGACAGTCAGGACGTGATCTTTGTCACCTGCTTTCCATTTGACGCCATCACGCCAGGCGGTCCGCTACGTTATGTAGTCCGAGCGGAGCGCACAGACTGAGGGGATCAAGTGGCAGGCTGCCTACCAGGCGATTTTTCGATCCGGTGCGTCAACCGGCACATCCGCCTCGTGCACGCTGGGGGATAGATGGTCCTGCACTGCCACGGACTTCGCCGCAACCAGCCGGAGATGCTGGACCTCGACCACCCGCCAGCGCGCATAGGCCAACACGCCCCACAACAACAACGCCCCCATCACATAGTGGGAGAGGAGAAGGGTCTCCACCAGTCCGTTCGAAACGGCCCCCGCCGTAAACCTCACTGGAGGTGCAAGCAGTACCGTCGCGGCCATCACCGCCACAAGCCACCCGCCGCGATCAGGCATCGTCAGGCGGTTCCCCGCGTACAACGACAAAGGCAACAGGAGGAGGAGATAGTAATGCGTCCAAGAAATCGGACTGATGAGCAGCGCGAGGCAAAGCACCATCGACAATTCGAGATACATGGTGTCCCGATGCATCGTGCCGGGACGGCGCAACAACAGCAGAGACGAGAGCCCGAGGAGGAAGGCCGCAGAGATTCGCCCCGCCATCCGGATGTTCGGGGAAACTGCCGTTGGCGTCCACTCATATAGGCGTGCATCATCCTGCATCCGTAGCAATACTCCTTCGATCGATTGCACATTGAATGCGCTCAGCCCCTTATCGGACAACGGGAGAATCACCTCGCGGTACCAGGCCACATGACTGGCCCACCCCGCATACCAGAGGGAGAGGCCCGTGATCGTGGACAGGGTCACCCCGTATCCAAACACAACTCGCCACTGCCGCATTCCGACAAAGTACAGGGCGAACAGGAGCAGCGGAAGCTTGATGATGGCCGCCAGCGCGAAACACGCCCCCGCACTTCGCTCCCAGCCACGATCCAGACAGACCACGCCAACAACCAACACGAGCAACGTGGCGTGCGTCAGATTCCCTTCCTTCAAGCTGTACACCAGCGGCCCGTTCATCACAAACAGCATCAGGATCACCCATCGTCGCGACGGGTGCCGATCAGTCAGGCTCCACAGTAACAACACCGTCACGACCACCCCGACCAACGAGATCGCGACAAACAGCCACTGCGCATGCCGAAGGGTCAGCATTGAAAACGGGGCAAACAACAACGCCACGATCGGAATATTCACGAACCCGCAGACCGGCGTATCCCAGCATCGCTTGAAGAGATGAGGAAGGTCTTCGATGACCGCACGTCCGGCGGGGTAATAGGCCACATTGAAATCAGACAAGGGCACGGTCGGCTCGGAGAGACTCCATATCCCGAGCCAAATGCCGAACCCTCCCAGGACGGCCAGGAAGCGCCCATTACGTGGCACGGGAGAGGACCGGAAGGCACCACACCACCACAAACCCAATAAGAGGATTCCGGCATAACACAGCAGGGTGTACAGCAGGGGCATTCGACCCTATCGGCAGAACGTCCGCACAACTTGACGCCCTGCTTGGGCCGGTCCCCACGGGCATCGCTGCAGCACGCTGCCTGAGCCGCTTCTACATGACTGTGGTTCGTTGTTTCCCTGCTTCAGTCACGGCACAAATTGTCCGATCTGTCACTACAACACTCCGTTCGTGAGTGTTCGAGTCGGCCTGTACTCAATCTGAAATCTGTATGATGATCGACGGAAATACCGCGCGCCCACTGCCCCCGCTCGAACCAGACGCGCTACCTGTTTCGCCGCAATCGATTTCACCGCCGGCCCCCGAGCCGCCTCCTGAGCAGGTGGCCCTCGGTTTGGTCGATTGGCTCATCGTCGCATGCCTGGTCGTCTCCGTCGGGGTCACGTCGATCGTCATCGCCGGAAGTATTCCCTTGTTTCTCCTGCAATCGATGGATTTTTGGTTCGAGGCCGATACGATCCGTGAAGTCTCGAACATGACATCAACGACGGACGATCATTCCCGCACCTCGGTGCACCCCCTCTTTTCGATTCTTGCGTTTACACCCGTCTTTCTCGTCAAACACATGTTCGGCATACCGGCACTGCAAGCCGTACTCTATGTGACGGGACTCCTTGGCGGCCTGTGGAGCGGAACCCTATTCCTGATGTTACGGGTGATGGGATGCCGATCCTTCGATGCCGGCATCTTCACCCTACTCAGTCTTTCCAGCGCGTCGGCGATCTTCTGGCTGCCCGTCCCCAACTCCTGCACCTGGGGCTCGTGGACGATCATGCTTGCACTGATCCTGCTGCTGGTTGACGAGGGACGGCGGCTGGGAGCCACTGCCTATGTGGTCGCCAGCGCCTTCACCCTCAGCATTACGGTCACCAACTGGATGAGCGGTCTCTTGGCCACCGTGGCACGGTGGCCCTTGAAACAGGCGATCCAACTGTCGGTCAACGCCCTCTGTCTCGTGGTGCTCCTATGGGGTGCTCAGAAGTTCATCTTCCCATCCGCCCAGTTTTTCATCGGAAGTCGGAGCGAAACCAATTGGGTCAACCATCCACAATCAGGACAGATGCAGCACAAAGCCGCTTCGTTTGCGTTGCATACGCTGGTCGCCCCGGCAGTACGACTCATGGACGATGACGGGTATATCCAGTATGGAGAAGATTCCTTCCGTCTTTCTCAACGTCTCGCCTTTCAGTTCTCGACGCCAGGCTCAGGAAGTCTGCTTGGTCTCGTAGCCGTCGGATTGTGGTCAGTCCTATTGCTGACCGGCCTCTGGAGTGTCCTGACCGTCAAGCGGCATTGGCGCTTCCGAGCCGTGCTGGCCACCATGCTGCTGTTCGAACTGGCCTTGCACATGGTCTATGGCGAAGAAACGTTTACCTACAGCATGAATTTTCTTCCTCTGCTCATCGCGTTGACCGCCTTCGGGACCTTGGGGCGACAACGCGCCTGGGTCTTGGTGCTGGCCGGCACCCTCACCTTGTGCGCAGGGCTCAACAATTGGCAGCAGTTTCGTCAGTCGGTCGAGTTGGCCACGCACTTCACGCCACAGCGCGAGGCCATGCTTGATCAGATGCAGAAGGATCCCGGGCGACCATGGCCCAGGTCGGTCGGGCACATTCCACTGGCGGTTCCGGGGTCCTCAGAAGCCGAACACGCGTATCACGAACCAGGAGGCGATTTCAGTCCGCAGACGCCAAGTTTCGGCGTCTCATTCTGGCTGTGTGATGCACAAGGACACCCTCTGGTCACTAGCCAAACCATGCCTCTGGCCGACATTCAACAATCGTTCGGGCCATCCGCATCTCCGGCTGTGCCCGCGATTGCCACCAAGACGCCCTACTATGACGCCTCCTGGTCGAGGCTCGACGCCACACACTGGGAGCTTCGGTTGAAGCACCATAGTCCCCATCAACCCGCGATCCTCATACGGAGCGTGGGGCCAGCCGGTGGGCCAGTCACGGAATTACACCGGGATGGGAATGAGGTCACGGTCAACCGTCGGTGGGTAATCCGCGTGACGCCTGCCCCCTCCGACATCGCCTTGGGGGACGAGAACGGCCCTGAAGGCTTGACCACCCGTTCCTCCGGCTCGACCTGGAAGGGAGCATCAGGCTGGGGCTATGCCCGCTTGACGCTTGCGACCGATGCCGGCGAACCGGAGCGGGAATTCCGGCTCGTGCTGGAGGACCAGCGAGTGCCGATGGAGATGCAACACTATCGTAAGAACGCATCGCAGATGATCCACGTCGACCTGCCGGACCCGCAGTTCCAGCGGTCCATGGATGCACAACGCTCGCATCTCATGATGGGGTTGATCAGCGGAGAAACGAGACCGGGCGATCCCGCAGTGTTCTTTCGCGCCTGGCAGCGTCCGGGCGCGTATATCACGTCGGCTCTTACCCGCGCGGGCGATCCCAATGTCGGCTGGGTTCTTTCACGATTCCTGGCAACCCATGACTTTGCCGGAGGGGCCGGACCGGAAGCCGACGCACCGGGTCTGGCGATCTGGGCCCTCACGGAGTCGGCGGCATACATCGCAGATCACCGTCATGATCAATGGCTCTGGCCGCACATACTCCGGAAAACCCGACTGATCGAGGACATGCTGCACGCACGCGCACCAGTCATGGCACCATTTGTCGTACCGTCCCCCTACGATCTGCTGCACGGGCAACAGCCACGGATGGCCCTGCTTGCCAAACCGGCTCGAGAAGGTGTGATCGTCGGCCGCATCGGAAATCACTGGCCGTCGCTGTACGTGAATGCCGTCAGCTACCGAGGGTTGCTCGCCGGAGCGGAATTCGCGGAACGACTCGGCAAACATCGCCAAGCAGCCGCATGGAAAGACCAGGCCAGAATCCTGCTGGAGACCTGGCAACGCCGAAACGTCAACGGCCACGCTCATCTCGACGAGTCACCGATGCAGCAGGCCGCGTTCTCCGTCTCCAGCTCACCTCGCAACCTGTTGGCGCAGCCGATGACGACCTATAGCCCCTCGCCGAACAACCTGACGATTGCGGGAGAACTGATTAGGGCACACTGGCTCCTAAGACAGGGACGACCGGAAGAGGTGTGGAGCACCCTTCACCATGTGTGGGAAAACCAAGCGTCGCCCGGCTTGTATACCTGGGCGACAGCAAGAACGGCGACCGACGACGTCGCCGACGGCTGGCAATATGCGCGGGGCTGGCATGACCGGACAACGGTGTCGCCGGACTATGAGACGGCGGCCTTGCTGCTGCTGTTGCAACAGGATATGCTGGCGTATCTCGACACCGAGGCCGCAAATTCACCGGTCGTCATCGGCGCCGGCATTCCACCGAACTGGATCTCGCAATCCTTCTCTGTCTCCACCCTCCTGCTTCCCGGTGGCTCGATCGCGTGGAAATGGGATGGGCACGTCATGCATGTCACGCTCAAGGGTCCGAACCGGAAGATCGAGCTCGGCCCGGCCTTTCCTCCTGGCACGACACTGACCATCACACACGAGCCGCTACCCGGGTAACGTCGTGTCGTCCGACAGCCCATCACTCCGATTACCATGTTTCCCCAGATGTCCTCCAGCGCGTACCACTTCGGAAGAGGCCGAAGGTCGCCGGTAACGGTGGAGCAGCTGATACAGCACCGGCAACACCAGCAGGATCAGGGCGGCAGAGGTCAACATGCCTCCCACGACCACCCTCGCCAGCGGCTGCTGCGATTGCGCGCCGATCCCGTTCGCAATGGCCGCGGGCAACAGGCCGATCGCCGCAGCCAGGGAGGTCATGAGGACCGGTCGCATCCGAACCTCCGCGCTCTTCATGATCGCCTCGCGGATGTCACATCCTTCGCGCAACAGATCCTGCATCCGACTGATGAGAATCAGCGCCCCCTGCACGGCGACGCCGAACAGTGAAATAAATCCGACCGCCGCCGAAATACTGAAATGCGTGCCCGTGACCAACAGGGCCAGCACCCCGCCGACCAGCGAGAAGGGCACGGCGGCCAGTACGAGCAACGCGTCCCGAAAGTTGTTCAAGACCAGATAGACCAGAATCAGAATCAGCGCCAGCGTAATCGGCACGATCCTGGCCAGGCGCGATTTCTCCTCCTGCAACTGATCGAATTCGCCGTGCCATTCGATCCGATAGCCAGCCGGAAACTGAATTTGCTGTTCGATGCGTTGTTGCGCGTCCCGCACGGTTCCTTCTAGGTCACGGCCGCGAACGCTGAACTTGATGGGAATATACCGTTCGTTGTTTTCACGATACACGATGAACGCGCCGGTCTGCTCCGTGATGGAGGCCAATTGCTTGAGCGGGATGCGCGCGCCGTCCGGCGTGCTGACCACGATATTGCCGATCGACTCGATGTCCCTGCGGAACTCGGGCAAAAAACGAACGACCAGGTCGAACCACCGCTCGCCCTCGTAAATTCTGGTCACGGCTTGCCCACCGATGGCAGCCTGCACCACATCGTTGACATCATCGACCTTCAAGCCATATCGCGCGCATTCCTCACGATTGACCTCGATGACCAGGTTGGGCTGGCCCAGCAAGTGCAGCACGCCCAAGTCCTTGACCCCCTGCACGTCCTTCATCACCGTCTCAATCTGCTTCGCCAGCTGCTCCAGAGTCTGCAGATCACTCCCGTACAGCTTGACGGCGTTTTCTCCCTTCACGCCCGACATCGCCTCCTGGACGTTGTCCTGAATCGCCTGGGAAAAATTGAACGTCACCCCGGGAATCACGCCTAATCGTTGTTCAATCTGATCGATCAGAGCCTTTTTCGTCGGCACCTCGGCCCGCCACTCCTTGAAGGGTTTCAACGTGACGAGAAATTCTGCATTGAAGAAACTGGTCGGATCCGTGCCGTCGTCGGGTCGCCCCAGTTGCGACGCCGCACTGATGACCTCAGGGAACTGTCTGAACACGCCGCGAATGTCCGTCACCAGGCGAGCAGCCTGCTCAAACGAAATATCGACCGGGAAGGTGGTGCGCATCCAGATGTTGCCTTCTTCCAGCGCAGGCATGAATTCACCGCCGATGAACGGCACCGCCGCCATCGCCACCACCAGAACCGCCACCGCAATCCCGACCACCAGCCATTCACGCCGCAATCCCCAGTTCAACAGCGCCATGTACCGACGGCTCAGAAATTCCACGACCGCCGTGTCCCGCTCCTTGATGGGGCCGGTCAGCAGCAGCGAGCACAAGGCCGGTGCCAGGGTAAACGCCATCAGCAAGGCTCCGCTCAGCGCAAACCCGTAGGTCAGCGACATCGGAGCAAAGACCTTCCCCGGCACGCCGGTCATGGTGAACAACGGCAGAAATGCGATCACGATGATCGTGGTGGCGAAAAAGATCGGACGGCCGACCTCACGCGCCGCCCGCATCACGTGCATGGGCACCGTCACGCCCCGCGAAGGCTTGTGTGCGAGATGGTAAAAAATGCTCTCGACCATGATGAGCGTGGAGTCGACGATGATGCCGAAATCCACCGCGCCCAACGAGATCAGATTCGCCGACTGCCCGCCGAGCACCATCATGCCGAACGTGAACAAAAGCGCCACCGGCACCGTCAACGCGACGATCATCGCCGTGCGGAAGTGGCCCAAGAATACATAGAGAATGATCGACACGAGCACGACGCCCGCAATCAGAATATCGATGACCGTTTCGATGGTGGTATG
Source organism: Nitrospira sp. (assembly GCA_016788885.1). Classification (NCBI taxonomy): domain Bacteria; kingdom Pseudomonadati; phylum Nitrospirota; class Nitrospiria; order Nitrospirales; family Nitrospiraceae; genus Nitrospira; species Nitrospira sp. Next base: position 39,339 of record JAEURX010000063.1, read on the forward strand.
AATCAACACCGTGCGGTCATAGAAGGTCTTGATTTGGACCCCCTTGGGCAACTTGCGGGTATTGAGGTCCTGCACCTTCTCATGCACCTTGTCCAACACCGACAGGGCCTTGGCACCACGCTGCAACAGAACGACACCCTCGACGACGTCATCCCGATCATCGATGCCTACTTTTCCCAATCGCACACGCGACCCGATACTGGTCTTCCCGAGGTTGCGAATGAAGACCGGCGTGCCTTCCTTCTGCGTCACGACGGTATCGGAAATGTCGTCGAGTTTTTTGATCAGGCCCATGCCCCGAATGTTGAAACTCTGCTCCCCCATCGTCAGATAGTTCCCGCCGACGTCGGTGTTGCTCTTGGCCAGACCGTCCATGACCTGGTCGAGCGTCACGTTGTAGCTCATGAGCTGCCCGGGATCTAACTCGACATGATATTCCTTGGTCGTACCGCCATAGGTACTCACATCGATCACGCCGGGCACCCGTTTGAACTCACGCCGGATCTGCCAATCCTGGGTCGTCTTCAGGTCGGTCAGGGACACATGGTCGCCGGTGAGTTCATAGCGGAAGATTTCGGCGATGGCGGACCAGGGCGAAATGGTCGGCTGCACGTTCTGCGGCAGCACGGTGAGCTGAAGCCGGTTGAGAATTTCCTGTCGATCGCGGAAATAATCGGTGCCGAAATCGAAGTAGACTTTGATATCGCTCAACCCAAAGATCGACAGCGAACGGATTTCCGTCAGTCCCGGCATGCCCTGCAACGCTATCTCGATGGGCAGCGTAATCGCCCGCTCCATCTGCTCGCCTGACCAGCCTGGGTATTGCGTGATGACCTCAATCATCGGGGGGGAGGGATCGGGATAGGCAACCACGTCCAAGATGTGGAACGCGTAGAGGCCGCCGAACAGCAGCGCGAGTCCGGCAAGACAAACCATGAACCGTTGCGCCAATGCAAAGCCCACCAACCGCTCAATCATACCCACCTTCTCCCTGTGCGTTCCCTCGCCCACGTCCGAGCCACGCGCGGACGACGAGTCCACCAACGACCGGCCCCGAATGAGGACCGCGTCGATGAATCCTCCCTTAGAACGGAGTTCGACGGATTACAATCGATAGACGGAGAGTTTGGAGAGCAGATCGCAGGTCGGCAGCGGGATGTCCTGCGCAGAAGACGGAACGGAGGAACTGATCGCGGACGCGTAAAGCACATGGTTCGCCGGAAGTGCGTCTTCCGTGAGGACCTTGGTCGTCGCATCATCCCGCAACTCGTCCAAATCCGGCTCGGTCGCCCACTGGGCATCCGGCGGTACTCCGTGCGATTCGGCTTGCACGCCAATCAAGTCGGCCCAGGACAGACCGGCCATGACGACCCAGGCGAGCATGAGCACGAACACTCGCAGGCCCATGCGTGGCGATGTACGCGGGATAGTGGTGACGTTCATAGGAGCGGGTAACGATTTGCGCAAACACTCCAGTCCAAACGGCTTTTGGCGCAGAGTATCACAGGCGCCGCGCGCCAACAAGCCGGCGCCAGAATCCTTACTCGAGACAGGCAGACCTCCCTGCCGCACTGCATCGGTGCCACAGACGCCGCCCCCGAAACCAGTGGATGCGGTCATGGACCGAGGTAGAATGGCCCTGCTTGAATTGATGGCCTGGCCTCAGTGTGGTAGGGTCCGCGCATGTCAGGTCCGGTTCAGTCCTTCACGCTGGTGGATGTCCCCGGCGGTACGCGATTCCTCCGCCACTTGCAGGCGTTCAAAACGAGCCCGCTGGAAACGATGGCGGGTTGGTGGCGTCAACACGGCGACGCACTTCGCTTCCGGCTCGGCCCCAAGGTGATCTATCTGCTCAGTCATCCCGACTTGGCGGAAGCCATCCTGGTTCACCACGCTGACCGCTTCCTCAAAGTGTATGATCCCCGGCGACCAGCCGGCCTTGCGCTGGTGCTGGGCAATGGATTGGTGACCAGTTCGGGAGAAACCTGGAAACGGCACCGTCGCATCATTCAACCGATCTTTCACCGTTCACGGATGGCGGCCATGGCCGACCGGATGGTCCAAGTGGGCGAACACCGCCTGGCTGAGTGGGCCAGCCTCCAGGGGCGGCCGGTCGACATCGCGGTCGAGATGATGCAACTGGCCCTGGAAGTCATCTCTCAAACGATGTTCACCACCAGCATGGCTCAGCACATCGACCGGATCAACCAGTCGTTGCGCGTCAGCTTGAGATACGCCTTCGACTCGTTTCACAACCCGTTGCGCCTCCCCCCCTGGGTCCCGACGGCTCGCAACCGTGAGTTTCGCGCCGCGATGGAATTTCTGAATGGCCTGATCTATGGACTGATTGCCGAACGGCGTCAGAGCGGAGTGCGGCACGACGATTTGCTCAACCTCCTGCTCCAAGCCCGTGACGAGGAAACGGGGACCGGCCTCACCGACCAAGAATTGCGCGATGAAGCCCTGACGATTTTCGCAGCAGGCCACGAGACTACCGCGAATGCACTGGCCTGGACCTGGTATCTGCTCGCCACCCACCCTGACGCGAGAGCTCGTTTCCACGAAGAAGTCGATCGCGTGCTTCAGGGGCGAGCACCGAACGCCGGTGATCTCGTGAATCTCCCTTACACACGTGCGGTATTTGACGAATCACTCCGGCTGTACCCACCTGCTGTCGCTGTTCAGCGCAAAACCTCGAGCGCCATCACGATCGGCGGCATCGCCTTGCCGGCCGAAGCGATCATCCTCGTCGGAGTGTACAACCTGCATCGGCACCCGGCCTTCTGGCCGGACCCGGATCGGTTCATGCCGGAACGATGGCTGGATGGTGAACGCCCGGATACCCGATGTGCATACCTTCCCTTCGGCGCAGGACCGCGGGCCTGCGTCGGGACACACTTCGCGACCGTAGAAGGGCCGTTGCTCCTCGCGCTGATCGGCCGCCACTACGATCCGCGCCTGGCTCAGGAACACGTCGAGCCTGAACTCATGGTCACCCTGCGCCCCAAAGGCGGCATCCGAATGATCCTTCACCCACGCAGCCACGTACCAGCTACTTCCGCAGTCTAATCGCATCACTGTAAGCGGACCATCAGGGAGGGTGACGACGGTCACTGCGTCAAAGGTCGCGGCGTGCCATGCCGAAAGATGAGCACACCGGTGTCGCAAACCGCCAACAGGTTGAAACGTCGGGGAATTTTCTGGAGCCGGCGAGTGGAATCGAACCGCCGACCTGCGGTTGACGAAGCGATCCCGAAGTAATTTCTCCACCTCATTCCACGCCACAAAAACTCACAGAATCCCCTGATCCACCATTGGGTTAGGTGGGTCGTGCTTCGTCCTGTGGTGTGGTGTCAAAAACCGCCGGAAACGGTCTCGACGGTTACACTTTTGGTTACACTGCACGCCTCGCTTCTTGCGGGGCGTGCAACCTATTGAGGTCGGGTCCGCACGCGGATTCGAGAGCGGTCTACGATGATGAGAGACGTGGTGAGTTCGGCTTCGGTGACCTCACTGAGCAATCGTCCCAAAGCCTGTTCGGTTTCTTCGATCGTTGTCGGCCACACCCGAAGGCGCACAATTCCATGGTGTCGCTGTGCCGGAAAGGAACGGCCATCGGCGAAGTCTTCATCAAAGGTCACCACGACAGCGCTCCGTTGCTGCGCCCAGGCGAAGACCTCTTCATCAGCCTTCCCGGACAATCCCACATCGCCCGTGTGGAAGACGGCCCACGTCGGCTTCAACAGCTTCAGCCATGAAACGACGGCTTGGGGAACATTTTGGTCGAGAAGGATGGTCAGGCGGTCAGGCACGCGGAATGACTTTCTCTTCGTC
>JAEURX010000064.1 GCA_016788885.1 Nitrospira sp.
CCGGATATCCTGATCGTCGACGAGGTGCTGGCCGTGGGCGACGTCCGGTTCCAAAAGAAATGCATGGGGAAGATGGAGGACGTGGGGCAGCATGGGCGGACGGTGATTCTGGTGTCCCACGATATGCCGGCCATCACCCGGATGTGCTCTCGCGCGATCCTACTGAACAAGGGGCAGGTGGTGGAGGCGGGGCCGGCACATGAGGTGGTCAACCACTATCTGCATGCCGGCCACATCCAGCCGGCCGTCGAATGGCCGGATCCGGCACAGGCCCCGGGCAATGAGGTGGTGCGCTTGCGGGCCGTGCGGGTGAAGACGGAGGTAGGGCACGTCACCGATCGATTCGATATCCGCAAACCGATCGAACTCGAAGTCGATTTCGAGGTGATCAAAGCCGGACATGTCTTTGTCCCGGTCTTCAATCTCTACAATGAAGAAGATGTCACGGTCTTCATCGCCCACGACCGAGACCCCACCTGGCAGCGCAAGCCACGCCCAATGGGCCGCTATGTGTCCACCGCCAGGATTCCCGGGAATTTTCTCGCGGAAGGGGTGATGACCGTCGCATCCCTCATGATGACCGAAGATCCGTTCCGTCTCCATGCCCATGCGCCTCGAGTCATCGGGTTCCGTGTCGATGACAGCGGCGATGGAGATTCAGCACGAGGTGACTTCCATGGCCGATGGCCTGGGGTCGTTCGCCCGCTGTTGGAATGGCGCACGCAATTTGAGTCGGTTTGAGCAGCGGCCGCGGAACGACCGCTGTGACGGCGCGGCGTTCTCCACGACTATCTGCTCTCGAGAGCCGTGGGGCTAGGCATGTTCCGTCATAAACCAGCCGGCAATGGAGAGACGCTTGTGCTCTCCGGCCGTCTGATCCACGCGGCAGACCCGATGAAAGCGTGGTACCGTAAACATGACCAGGGATCCTGGTTTCGGCGCGACGCAGTGCGTAATGGTCAATTCCGATTTTCCGTCGCGTGACTCGCCCACCGGGGAGTAGATCATCAACTCACCGCCCCAATCACATTCCCACTGCTCGTGAAAATAACTGACGAGCGCGAGCCGCCGACGAGGCGCGGGCTTCCCACCGGTCGGATGTCCCTGGTCCGTATCGTCATGCGTCAGCAAACAATCACCGACCCCGTAGGAGTAGTAGCTGAATCCCAAATGCCGCCGCGTGATGTTCGGGAACGATTCGATATACTGCTGAATACAGGGCATCTCCAGTCGACTGAGCAATAATCGCCCCTGAGGCTGGGCGATCTCCGCTTTGGCCCAATTGCCGGAGTTCGGAAAGTCCTGCCGGACATAGGTCATGTCCTGAAGTTGATTCCAGTTCGCTCGCTCCATGGCGTGCCTGAACTGACCGCGCTCCTCCGCTGACCAGAAATTCTCGATCACCAGCACCGGCGTCGTGTGAAACGAGAAGGTCTCCAGGCCCTGCGGCAACTGTGACGATGTGACTTGTCCTGACACGATCTTCATGACATTTCCCCCGATACCGGAACAGCCGGTCCGACTATTCGCCTACGCGCACCAGAGACCCGCGTTCCTTGCACACATTGAAGGTATGGTGAAACCAGAGAATGACCGCCCCCAGATACAACAGATTCAGGCCGCTCGCCAGACTCAGGTTGGTGAGCGGCGCCACGTGCGTCGCGAGCAGACTTCGCATGCCTTCAAAGACGTGCGCTGCCGGGTTCATCCATGCCACGCCTCTCAACCATGCCGGCAGGACATCCATCGGATAGAACACGCAGGAAATCGGCTGAAACAAGAACACCATGCTCCAGGCCAACACCTCCGCCTCCTGCCCGAATCGCATGATGAGCGAGGTCGTAAAGACGCCGATGATCCAACCGGTCAACACCAGATTCACGATGAACGGCATCAACCAAAGCCCAATGATGAAGACGTTGTAGCTGTAAAACAACCAGGCGCAGAGAGACATCACAATCGACACCGCCGTCACCTTGAACAGACTCATCACCATGGTGGCCGCGAGAAACTCGCTGGGGGTGAGCGGACTGGCAAACAGATTCATCAGGTTGCGCGCCCAAAGTTCTTCGAGAAACGAAATGGTGATGCCCTGTTGCGAACGAAACAAGACGTCCCACAGGATGAGGGCGCCGAGCAAAAACGTGACCACCGCCGGCATCTGCCCCTGGAATGTCGCCAGATAGACGGTAATGAATCCCCACACCACTAGGTCCAGAAACGGCCAATAGATGATCTCCATCACTCGCGGCAGACTCCGCCGATACAAATAGAGATGCCGAACGACCAGGGCTGCGATGCGATGATAGGCCATCGTTGACTACGGTTTCTGCTCGCAGGGCTTGTCGTGACAAGACGGTTCAAAACAGGGTTTCTGCTGACAGGGATGTTCCTCAACCGGCTGTTCATGGCAATGTCCGCACCCGCCCCCGCCCTCATGCCGGTCAAGGAGTTGGTGCACCATCATGAGGCTGCCCTCGACAAACGCCGGGCCGATCCGTCGGCCATCCTCCAAGCGGAACGCCGCCGCCACGAGCAGCAGCAACGGGAACCCGGCCAGTCCGAGTTGTAACGCGACACTACCCAGTCGTGCCGCATCGATCGCCCAGCACACTCCTGCGAGCGACAGCGCGGCAATAGCCGTACTGCTGACGCTGCTCATGAAGATGGCCCATCCGCAGGTCTGGCGAGCCAACCCAATAGCGCCGACGACAAACCACAACAGGCCCCATCCCAACATCACCCCCAGGCCGCCCATGAGGAGCCCCACTGCGAACGACACCCCTGTATCAACCATGCCCACGCCTATTCCCTTTCACATCGACCTCGACCGACCTGCAACTACTGTTCACGGGCCAGCTTGAGAAACACCTCTTCCAAGTCCGCTTGCCCGAACCGGGCCACGATATCCTTGGCTGTGCCCTCCGCTACGATCTTCCCCCGCTGCAAAAAGATAATGCGATCGGACATCTCCTCCATTTCCCGCATGTTGTGCGAGGTGTAGAGGATGCTCAATCCCGTGGCTTGCCGTTCCTCCAGCAGAATTTCCCGGATCTTGTGCGCGATATCCGGGTCCAGACTCGCCGTCGGTTCATCGAGAAATAAGACCTTGGGCTTGGTCAGCAACGCCTTGGCCAAGGTCAACCGCGTCATTTGTCCCGAGGAGAGCTTGCGGGTCAGCTTGTGCCGCCACTCGCTCATGTCGAGTTTTTGTATCATATCGCCGACACGCCCGGCGACATCGGGCAAGCCGTACAGACGGCCGACAACACGCAGGTTTTCCTCCACGGTCAAGGAATAGGGCAACGAAATGTAGGTGGACGAGAAATTGACTTGCTGAAGAATCGTCTCCCGATGCGACTGCAAGTCGAGGCCGAACATGCGAATTGAGCCTGACGTGGGCGTCACCAGCCCCAGCATCATTTGAAAAGTCGTTGTTTTCCCGGCGCCATTCGGTCCCAATAGGCCGAGGATCTCGCCGCGGCCGATATCGAACGAGATGCCGTCCACCGCCGTGAAGGCCCCGAACTGCTTGCTGAGATTGCGGACTTCGACCACCGAGGAGGGCATGGCGCAGATGATTCCGTAGGTTCAAAAGGACAGAAATTCCGAGAGTTTCTCAGGCAGGTGACACGTGTCGCACTTCCGGCTCAGCACCCGGCCTTCGTACTCGGTTTTGTTGTCGTGGCAACGGAAGCAGTCCGCCTGAGCCCGCTTATGCAACACGGAGCCCTCAGGATGTTCCGGCTTCCAGGGCCGACTGTCCGCCGAGACATGCCCGCGCGGAATGACGATCGGATACCCCTTGATGGGCTTCTCATGCACCACCGCTCCGTGACAGGTCGTACACCCTTCGCCCTGGTGGCGTTGATCGAACGCCGCCATGTGTTTGCGGTGACTCATGACCAGCCCCACATCCTTGACCGGAGGCGGCAAGTCACGCGTCGCAATTTCTGACACACGAAGGATGTTCCGATGACACCCCAGACAGACCGCGGAATCCACAGTCGCCTGCAGGTTATGCGGCTCTGTGGGTCTTCCGAACAGATAGATGGCGACGTCTCTGGTGCCATGCCACGCCTTGTCCTGCAGCCAGCCGACGACACCGGGCCGGACATGACAGGCCACACACTCCACCTCTTTATGAGAGGACTGGACCCAACGCTCGTAGGCTGGTTGAATGGTATGGCAGCTGGCGCAGAACTTCGGATGGTTGGTCAGCGGGACCGCAACTCCCCCTATAGCCAATGCGCCGGCCACGATCGTTCCGAACACAATGGCAGGAGTCTTACGCATCATCCCGTCGGGGTTTGGGAAAGTGTCGGATGATCAACGCTGCCACCCCGGCCACGTCATCGGGATCAAGCAATGGCACCGACGTCTCAACCGGCCTATTGGAAACCACGGCCAACAGGCCGTCCTGCGAAACGGGAACCTCTCCGATCTGATCACGCACCACGACGATCTTCGGATAGTCCTCGCTCCGCCACCCTTCGGCCAAAATCAAATCGTAGGAAGCATCGAGATAGCGCTCACGCACATCCTCGACGTTCATATGGTCCGACACGTCGGCGAACATAGCCAGGCTGCTCTTGGAGATGATCACGACACTGCTCGCACCGGCCTGTTTATGCCGCCAACTATCTTTTCCTTCCGTATCCAGATCAAACCCATGGCCGGCATGTTTGACGGTTGCCACTTTATATCCCGCCCGTACCAACATCGGGATCACACGTTCTATGAGGGTCGTCTTGCCGCTGTTCGATCGGCCGACAAAAGACAGGATAGGCACCGACATCACTGTGTTCCTTTCGCGGCTTAGCAGCAGGAGGGACGATGGCCCGTGGAGGAGGTCGGAGCAGCCTGTTCCAACCAGGCCGAACCGCTGAGCAACTGTACCGTCACCGGGTCACCAGGGTTCACGCGTTCTACCTCTACGGGAATATCGATCAGGCAGTTGGCTTTGACCATGGAGGTCAGAATCCCGGATCCTTGATCACCGGTGGTCCGAACTTTGAACACGCCGCCCTCACGCCACAAGACCCCACGGAGAAAATGCCGGCGGTCGGTTCGTTTCGAAAATTTTTCCTGAAACACCGCCTGCAGCATTGGGCGCCCATACCCGTTCGTCCCGGAAAGTTTGAGCATCGCCGGTCGAACCAGTTGCTCGAATGTCACCATGGATGACACCGGATTTCCAGGCAGCCCGAATGCCAGCTTGCCCTGAATTTTGCCGAACGCGAGCGGCTGACCGGGCCGGATCGCCAGTTTCCAAAAATTCATTTCGGCGCCGAGATCGCGGAAGACGGCCTTGGTGAAGTCGTAGTCCCCCATCGAGACTCCGCCGGAAAGCACCAGGATGTCGGCGTTCAACCCGTGAGAAATCTTTTCCTTCAGTGCGGCGGGGGTGTCCCGTGCGATGCCGAGCAGGATCGGCACGCCACCGGATTCCTGAACAGCGGCGGCAATCCCATAGCTGTTGGAGTTGATGATTTTCTCTTCGCTGAACCGCTCATCCAAATCGGCCAACTCATCGCCGGTCGACAGAATCGCCACTCGCGGCCGCTGATACACGAGCACAAAGGACTTGGCTAAAATGGCCAACATCCCCGCTTCACCGGACCGAATCCGAGTTCCTTTGGGAATGATGCAATCGCCCTGCTTCACATCCTCGCCCTGCGGCCGGATGTTGGCCCCTCGTGACTCGGCTTTGAATACGCGCACCGACTCAGGCGTGTGCTCGGTATCCTCGACCTTGACCACCGTGTCGGCGCCTTTAGGGATGGGCGCACCGGTCATGATCCGGATTGCTTGCCCCTTCCCCACCGACCGAGTCGGCATCTTTCCGGCCGGCACATCTTCGATGACGGTCAACGTGACAGGCTTGGTAATCGCGTGTTCTTGGGCGATATCCTCGGCTCGCACCGCGAAGCCGTCCATCGCAGAATTGTCCCACGGTGGATTGTGACGCTCAGCGATCACATCCTCGCCAAGCACGCGACCCAGGGCGTCGAGAATGGAGACTTTTTCAAGCCCTAACGGAGCAGCGGCGTCCAGCACGATCTGCTGGGCTTCGTGGAGCGGAGTCAAACCGGTCATGGCATCGGGAGCTTTCACACATCACCGTCCGATCAATGTTGCTGGCGTGGGGCCAGCTTGATAAGCGAGCCGCTCTTTTTGCAGAACGCCTCAACCTGGTTGGCAATATCATGATAGGCCTGGGCAGTCGCTGAGTCCGAATTGAACAGCGCAAACGGCTCGCCCGCATCACTTTGCGTCACCACCTCGGGATCCAGCGGAATGCGGCCCAGGAACGGCACTCCCATATCCGATGCGGACGCCTCGCCGCCGCCTTTGCGGAAGACATTCACTTCCTTGTGGCAGTGCGGACATTCCAGCCCGCTCATGTTTTCGACAATGCCGATGATCGGCACTTCACTATCCTTGCAGAAGGTCACCGACTTCCGGGAGTCGAGCAGCGCCACCTCTTGCGGCGTCGTGATAATCACCGCGCCGCTGACGCCTCCAAGCAAATCAATGGTCGTCACAGATTCATTTCCGGTTCCCGGAGGGAGATCGATCAGGAGGAAATTGAGATCCTGCCATTCGACGCCCCCTAGCAACTGATTGATGAATTCATACTTGTAGGCGTCCCGCCAGATGATCGGATCATCCGAGTTTTGCAGGAGGAAGGACATCGAGGCGATCTTCATGTTATAGGCCTGAAACGGAATGATCCCGCCCGACGTGCTGATCTTCAGTTTCTGACCTTCAGCCCCCACCATCTTCGGGATATTGGGACCATGGATATCCATGTCGCAAATACCCACGTGCCAGCCCTTTAACGCCAGACTCACGGCGAGATTGGTCGTGCAGGTGCTCTTTCCCACCCCGCCCTTGTTGCTCATGACCAGCACTTTATATTCGATCCGTTCCATCCGTTTGGCGACGAGCCACCGGCTGTGACCTTCCTTGTCCTTCTGACAGGTTTCGTTTTCGTCGCAAATGGCGCAAGCCCACATGTAGGTGCAGGCATCTCCACCGCTGCTGGAACCGGGCTGTGATATGACATTTAACTCGCGTGGCATCCTAGACTCCTCGTACAACGTACATCATGCTGCTTGCGACGAAAGCTGGCTTTCGTCGCATTCTTTTCTCCCGACACAGACTAGTGTCGACGGCCACCCGTCGGCACACCGACATACTCACTGTCTCCTCCCCCCGTGGGAATGGACGGCCCCGGTTTCCCGACGCCAGGGCCTGTCGCGGCCACCGCCGGCACCAACGCCTGCGACTGCTCTTCCGCCTTCTTCTTGTTGAAGATCCCTGCGCTGATGATCCCGACTTCATAAAAAATATACATGGGCAAGGCCATCAGGCATTGATTGAACGGATCCGGGGTAGGGGTGAGAATCGCGGCAAAGATAAACGCGGTCAGGAAGGCCCATTTGCGATAGCGCTTCAACAGCGGGGCATCCACCCAGCCAAGCTTGGCCAGCAGGGTGATGACGAGCGGCACTTCGAAAATCAGCCCGAAGACCAGCAGAAACCACAGTGCGAACCCGACATATTGCGCAATCGAGAGTTGCGGAATAAACCCGGCGTTGACACCGTACGATATCAAGAAATTCAACGCGAACGGCAAGACGAAAAAGAAGGAGAACAACAGCCCGAGATAAAAGGCCAGGGTACTCAGGATCACAAACGGGCCAACGAATCGCCGCTCCTGGGCGTGCAACCCGGGAACCACGAAATGCCAGAACTCCACCAGGATGTAGGGCGTGCCCAACACCAGCGCGAACAACCCCGCGACTTTGACGTTTTGCCAGAGGGCTTCGGCGGGTGCAAGAAAGACGAAGGGAACGGTGGGAAGGTCGGTCGGAATCCAGGAGAGCGATCCCGGCACAAACATGTTCTGCAGCGGGATTCGGATCCACTTGACCAGCGTGTCGGCAAAAAAGAACGTGCCGACAAAAATGATCGCCGTCACGATGACCGCACGGGTCAGCCGGACCTGGAGCTCAACCAAGTGCTCCATGACCGGCATTTTTTTATCTTCAAGCGGCTTGAAGACCGTATCTTGCAGCCACTCTTGAAACTTAAACCCGTCAGCCATGCGCGTTTACAAAATTGATGCGGCCGCAATCCGGCAAGCGGGGATCGGAACATGGTTCCGGCCCGCTCGCCGGATCACACCCTCATCAATGCCTTACTTCGGGTTGACGGCTACGAACAGATTGTTTCCCTGCCGACTCAGCAAGAGTACAACCATTTCGTCTTTTTTCACCTTGGCTGACGCCTTCTGGTAATCCTCAAGGCTCTTCACGACCTCGTGATTGACCTCTTGAATCACGTCCCCACGCTGCAACCCTGCCGCCTCTGCGGGGCTCCCCGCCTCGACGGAGCTGACCACCACGCCACTGGTCTTGGCGGGAATGTTCAGTTGGCTTTGCATGGCCGCATCCAGCATCTGGACGCGCAATGCCGCCAACACATTGTCGGGCGGCTTCACGGTCTCAGTCTGAGGTGCAGCGGGACCTGGCTCGCGCTTCGCAAGCACTTCATCCGATGGGCGTTCCGCCACCTTGACCTTGAGGACTTGTTCCTTGCCTTCGCGCAAGATCTTGATGTCTGCTTCCTTGCCGACGGTCATACGCGCAACCAGGTTACGCAGCTGGCTCACACTCTGCACTTCCTTGCCATTGAACGTGAGGACCACGTCTCCACGCCGCATACCGGCCGTGTGAGAAGGACCGTTCTCATTCACGTCACTGATCAGGACGCCTTTGCGCTGATCGGGCAACTTGAACGACTTGGCCAGTGCCGGGGTGATCTCCTGAATCGCCACGCCCATCCAACCACGGACCACTTTGCCCGTCTTGGTCAGACTCTCGACGATATCCGTGGCAATACTGCTGGGAATGGCGAATCCGATGCCCTCAGACCCTCCGGTGCGGGAGAAGATGGCCGTGTTGATGCCGATCAACTTGCCCTGCATGTTGACCAAGGCACCACCGGAATTGCCGGGATTGATCGCGGCATCCGTCTGAATGAAATCTTCATAGTCCGCGATGCCGACGTTGCCGCGGCCCAACGCACTGATGATGCCCAACGTGACCGTGGAGCTGAGTCCGAACGGGCTACCCACCGCAAGCACTACATCACCGACTTGCAAGTCTTCGTAGTCCGCCCATTTCATCGAAGCAAGGTCCTTGGCCTCAATCTTAATGATGGCGAGGTCCGTCTTCGGGTCGGTGCCGATGATCTTGGCCGGAAACTCCCGACGATCCGAGAGCGTCACGGTTATCTGGGTCGCACCTTCCACGACGTGATTGTTGGTCACGATGTACCCAGTGGGATCGAGGATGACGCCGGAACCTGCACTTTGCTCCGGCCGATGCGGGCCGCCACCGGGAGGCCCACCAGGTCCACCGGGGGGTTCCATGCCGGGAGGCTCATCACCACCACCAGGGCCCGGAGGCGGACCACCGAACGGGCCACCCGGAGGGAGTTGACGACGTCCTTCGCGACGTCCTTCCCCACCGCCGGTCACCGCAATATTCACCACGGCCGGGGTCACCGCCTTCACGATTTCTGAAAATCCCTGCGCAAACGCCGGAGGCACACTAGCCGCCTCAGCCTGAGACCCGAATTGCACTCCACCGGATAAAAACGTGGCAGCGACCATGGTGGACGCTGCGAGTACGGACAGCACCTTGCTGCGCTGATGTCGATACGCCATGTGTTCTCCTCTGGACACCGGAAATTGAGGGATCATCCTCCGCGCTATCGTCGAACGCGTCATTCTACACTATTCCCAGAATCGCCTTCAAAGAGGAAAACGCTGACCTGACCGTCACCACGAAGCCACCTCATGGTGCAGTGATTCATGCTCCCGCTGTTCGATCCAGGCGCGCTGAAGGCTCCCGGCCAATTGCGTGATCGCGTCTTCCATGGCTACAAGCCGCAGGGTTATCGGGGCCCCCTCATAGTTCGGCGGCCACAGACGCCGCTCCGGTTCCTGAGGCCTCAGATAGATCACCGGATACCATTGTGAAATCCCCGGCGCAGTCGGACGGTCCAGCGTCGCCATGGCACGCCCCTCCGCCTGTACCAACGGCCGGCCTGTGCGTCCATCTACCAACGCCGCTTCGACCAACGACCAGTTATCGCGCCGCAACCCAGGCTGTCGATGCGTGGTCCACCCCAGGAAGACCGAGACCGGATACTCTTGTTCGATACTCGATAGGACCGCAACCAGCAGGTAGTCCACCCTCTGCTGCCTCGCGACCTCACTCCAGTCCGGAACCGCCCCGCCTTCGCCCACATCCCCGAGCGTGACGGCCCGTTCAACGATGATCGGATATCCACGGTTCAACTGCGCAGCCAGGGACTCCGCCACACGAACCTGCGCCGCTTCCGGCAAACCCGGCGGCGACTCAGGATCCGACCTGTCGTACAAGACAACTAGAAGGGCTCGCACAGGACGCGACGCCGGAAGCCTCGATGCACTGTCCTCACCAGTCGTGGCAATCCCGATATAGTGAGTCAGTCGACTGGGAGGAGCGGCCGCCACGCACCCCGCCAGCAAGAGTGTGCCGAGCAGCGCAACAACCCCGCTCCTGCTTCGCCTCATGACACCCTCCCTGGCCTGATCCACGCTGATACCTATGCGGCCGGTGCCTAAGGAATACGATCCACTCCCCTTCCTCTCCCTGTCAAGACCCGGACAACGATTGCTTGCATTTCCGACGTTGCTCAGTTACCGTGTGCCACGATTCGCCACTGTGGTGAACCGGTCGCGTCCCACTCCGACACGAGGCTGTCTCACCGTGACACCGTGCTCGACCCAGGCGCCGTCTCTTTCCGTTATCATCCCTGCCTACAATGAGGCTCGACGCCTTCCGCTGTTCCTGCAACAGGTGATCACCTACCTGGACCGTCACTCGCGATCCTATGAAATTCTCGTGGTGGACGACGGCAGTACCGATGGGACGGCTCAGACCGTTGAAGAAACAGCCCAACGCTGTCCAACACTGCGACTGATTCAACTGACGTGCAACATGGGGAAAGGCGCAGCGGTTCGACGGGGCATGCAGGCGGCGCGCGGAATCCTGCAACTGTTTGCCGATGCAGACGGAGCCACACCGATCGAAGAATTGAGTCGACTGGAGCAGGCCATTGCGGCCGGCGCAGACATGGCCATCGGGTCACGCGCCCTGGCATCCCACAACCCGGCGTTCACCGTTCAGGCACGCTGGCATCGAAGTCTGCTCGGCAGCCTCTTTAATAGTGTGGTGCGACGACTCGGGGAACCACCGTTCGCCGATACGCAATGTGGATTCAAGCTCTTCCGGCAATCCATCGCTCAAGACCTCTTCTCCGTCTCCTGCGTCGATGGGTACGCCTTCGATCTCGAGCTGCTGCACATCGGCCGCCAGCGGAATTACCGCATCGCCGAGGTTCCGATCAATTGGACCGACCAGCCAGGCTCGAAAGTCCGTCCATGGCGCGATGGTTCCGTGATGCTCCGGGAGCTGCTGGCAATCCGGAAGCGCGAGGCCCAAGGCCTCTACCAGCCCCGCACCCGTCCCACACTGACCGGCATGGAGCCGGACCTGGGTGCAATCGAACCGACTCATTCCTAGTGGCGCATTCCCAGGCGCACGCACTGGCGTTAGCGAGCAGCCTCAACTGGCTGCTCCGGACCATCATGCCGCTCACGATCGCCGACGCACAATCACCACTTTGGCATCGGCATAGAGTACCTGCCATGCCTGATGGCCCTCCAACGCCCTCGCAAGCGCGCTGCCACGTTGAATCATCCCCCAATCCACCCCGTACCGATCCAACACCGCCACCTGCGGCGAATCCTCACGATTGAGCTCCACATAATCCTGAAAAATCCGCCGATCCTTGATGCGCCAGGCCGGCATCCGGCCGTCGATGAAGATTCTCTCTCCGGGAAGTTGCCAGAGAAGGAATCCGCCGACCCCATAATCGTTGTACAACCTCGTTCCGAGTTCGCGCCGATGGCTCCGCACCCACCGCACCGCTTCAATCGGGTACTCGGTCTGTTCAAAGTAACGATCCGGCGCGCGGCCGGACTGCCAAACATGGTCGAGATGATCGATGCCCTGTGCGTACAACATCGTCGCGGTCACGCCGGTCAGGACGAGCACAGCATACGAAGCCTGTGCTTTGAGCAGCGGCACCCAGCGAAGCGAGGATGCCACGACCGCGGCCAGCAGCTCTGCGACCAGGGGAAGGCTGACGATCAGAAACAGCGTCACATTGCGCCAGTGACGCAACGATAACCCCAGCACGAGGAGCAGCATCACCCATCGCACGGGCTCGACCCGTCGATACCATCCCGCCACGAGACACAGAAGGCCTGCAAGATATACCCCATAGGCTCTGCCGGCCCATCCCTCAAACGACACGGGCTGCCATTCCCGCAACGTCTCGATCATGAATCGGTCGGTCAGAGAGTCATAGATCTCCACATAGAGCCCCCACCCATAGGGATTCACCACGGTCACGGCCATGGCCAGCCCGAGCGCGATCGCGCAGTGACGGAGTTCGGCCCAACTCAGCACCGGCTCATCCAGCGAGACGGGGCAAGGCCACCATTCTTTACACAGCGTGGCGACCAAAGACAGGGACAGCAGCACCGTCAACAGAAACAACCCCGCTGTAAATCCGCCATGCAGATTGGCCCAGCAGAGGAAGAACGGCGGAAGCATCCAGACCCACCGCCCCTGGCCTTGCTGAATGTGCCTCCACACCCTGAGCAACAGTGCCACCCCAAGCAGACTGACCAATTGCGTGCGGGCGCCGAGAAAAGGCAGGGCAACCCACAGGCTACCGACCATGGCCGTCAACCGATACGTCGCTGGCACCGCCGCGCACCCTGATCCGACCCACCAGGCCAGTCCCGTGACCACGCCAAACCACGCAATCAGCCCGATCCCGCCGAACGCACCCAGACCTCGATAGATCAGCGCAAGCAACCCATCCGTCAACCAGGCATGCTCCACCCAATGCCAATCCGGCATGGTGTGAGAATAGGGATCGGTGTCGGGTAACCGCCAGCCGTGGTCGACCAAATCCAACCCAGCCCGCAAATGCCAGCCCAGATCGGGTTCCAGCAAGGGCTGCAGGATAAGATTGAACACGAAGGCGACCAGGAGGACATTGAGCAGAATGACGATCCCGCGGGAAGACGCCCTGCACATGGATGCTCCCGCGTCAACAGTCATGTTGCTGCGGCGACATGTGCACCGGTCGTCCCACCAACAGATTGCCGAGCACTAACCACTCCACGTGGGTGCGCACAAAACACCGGATCGCCTCGTCGGGACTGCAGACAATCGGCTCCTGCACATTGAAGGAAGTGTTCAGGAGAACCGGGATCCCGGTACGGCGCCCGAACGCCGCCAGCAGATCATAAAATCTGGGATTGGCCTCCCTGGTCACGGTCTGGACACGGGCCGTGCCGTCGACATGTGTCACGGCAGGGAGCGTGCCTTTGGCGGAGGCCTTGACCCGGACGGTGAACTGCATAAACGGGGAAGGGGCAGGTAGGTCAAAGAACTCCTGCGCGCGTTCGGCCAGGACAGACGGTGCGAACGGACGGAATGCCTCACGGCATTTGACCTTGCTGTTGATCACTTCCCGCATGTCTTCACGTCGCGGGTCGGCCAGCAAGCTGCGGTTTCCCAACGCGCGTGGTCCCCATTCCATCCGCCCCTGATACCAAAACACCAACCGGCCGAGCGCCAGCTCTTCTGCAACCCGCTCATACAGCGGCCCATTCGTCAGCGTCTCGGCCGTGAGTCCGGCATTGGCCACGGCAACTCGACAGGCCGCCTCGTCGAACTGCGGCCCCAGATAGGCATCAGACAATACCGGCCTCGTCGTCGCACGTCCGCGCCTGGCCGTCCACCACAAGGCAGCCCCGAGCGCCGCACCGGAGTCTCCCGCAGCCGGCGGCACATAGACGTCGCGAAACCCCAATTCAGCTCGCAGGCGGCCGTTGGCCACACAGTTATACGCAACTCCGCCTGCCATGCAGAGCGACTCCGCGCGCGTCAAGGAACGCAGATGCCGCCCCAGATGCAGTAACGTCTCCTCCAAGACCATTTGCGCGCTGGCCGCAAGATCCCGATGTCGCTGTGTGATCTCGTCGGTCGGACGTCGAGGTGCGCCGAACAATCCGACAAACTCCGCCACGAAGACACCGGCCCGCGCGAGATGAAAATCCAACAATCTGGTATTCAACTCAAACCGTCCCTGAGGAAGCAACCGCACGATTGATCGCCGAAGCACGGGCGCAAACGCCGGGGCACCGGAAGACGCCAGCCCCATGACGATGTACTCATCATGATCCGGACGAAACCCAAGAAAGGCCGTCATCGCGGCATAGAATTGGCCGAGAGAATGAGGCAACGGTGTGCGATCAAGCACGGTGATCTGACGACCGGCGCCCGCAGCCATCAGGGTGGTATCAGCTTCGGATGCGCCATCGACGACGAGAATGGCCGATTGCTCGAAAGGAGACACGAGGAACGAACTCGCGGCATGACAGAGATGGTGATCCAGAAAGACGGGGCGAATGGCGCCCGCGTCGACCCGACGAGTCAGTTCTTCACGAAGCCGGAACAATTCCATCCACTCCTGGCTGGCGCGCTCAAGCGAGCGTGTCCCTTTGACGCGAAAGAGTTGAGTGGAACGCATCATGGCCGTCAGGGCGAGTCGAACACGCCGCCCGATCTGCCAGTACTTCCATGGCACGACGATGGCCTCGACATCACGAAGCGCCACCCCGCCTTCGCGTAGGCAATAGCGGATCGCCTCAACCGGAAGAGCCGTCACATGTTTCTGCCGAACGAATCGTTCCTCCTCGGCCGCAGCGGCAATGCGACCGTCGCACACGAGTGCGGCGGCGGCATCTCTCATATTCGACAGGCCCAGCACCACCACGGGGCTCCACCGTCCTTCCTACCCACGGTCCACCGCAAGCGGCGGTAGGATAAACGAGCCTCTTGAGGGCCGCAAGCCGGCACGGCGCGCGGTTGCAATGCCCTCTTCATTCCTGTACGGTTTCCTCTTCGCAATCTGCCTTAGAGGAGGCCCCGGCTTGAAGATACATCGCGCAAGTGCCCTGGGAATCGTGCTCATCCAGCTGCTGGCCTTGTCTGGTTGCGATACGATCAAATCGCGCTTTTCCCGACAGGCGCTCCCGGACCTCGGACCGCCGATTCCACTCACGGCACAGGTCGAGGTGGACGCCTCCTTATCCAAAGCCCGAGCGGAATATCTCGACAATTGCGGCCGCCTGCATCCGTTCTCCATCGGCCCGACCGTGGAAGATACGTTGATTCAAGCCGCCCATCAGACGTTTCGTACGGTGATTCTTCCGGGAAGTCGCGGGGCTGCGTCGAAACCAGACGTCACAATCCGCATGCGCATGTTGGATCCTCGTTTTAAAATTCAAACGGACGCGCTCTACGACCGCGCACCGGCGGAACTCAGCTTGGATGTGCTGACAGAATTTTTCGACGCATCAGGCGCCCCCCTCGCTGAACGCCCTCTGCAGGTTACACGAAAAGAACGGTTGCAACTGGAGTTGACCCAGCAGCGGTGCGATTATGTGGTCGACCCATTCCTGCAAGACGCCTCGACCACGCTGGCCACCCAATTCATGCAGGAGTCACGAGTCCTGCTCGCACCAGGCACCCAACCATCCACAGCGGGAAGCGCGATCACCCCGACCACTACCCCGCCGAAGGCGGCAGCGATGGCGCCTGCGGCAAATTCGACCGCTGCCCCGCTTCCGTCACTGTCGTTCAAAGCCACGTTGTTGGACGAAAACGGGAACCAGATGCTCGAAAGCGGCGAGCGCGTGCGAGTGCGGGTCGACGTGGTCAACACCGGAGCTCAGACGGTGCAGGACAGCGCCGTTCGACTGACGGGGCCGCAGGCATTGCTCGTCCAGTTCCCAGCGACGACCCTGGCCGCCGGCCCGCTCACACCGGGCGGATCCAGGTCGCTGGAATTCATTGCGACCATGCCTCAAGTGCCGGCTCTTCAGCAGGCGGAGTTTCAAGTTGCCCTCGTGACTGGCTCAGGTCAACCAGCCGCTCCACCACAAACACTGACCATCTCCATTCGCCCCACTCAACCCACTGCCGTCCTACCCGAGGACGTGGATCAGCTTCCTGCCGTGACGACGGGCGCGCAACGACCCGACGACTATCTGCTTGCCATTGGGCTCAGCAGTTATCGGGAACAGGACATCGCGGCGAGGAAGTATGCCTCGCTCGATGCAGAAACGGTCGCGGCTTATTTTCAAACCCTGAGCGGGCTCCCGCAGAACAACATCCGTCTCCTGCGAAATTGGAGCGCCCTCCGGCCCGACATCGAAGAAGCGTTGCTCGATTGGCTTCCAACCAAGACCACTAAGGACTCGCTGGTCGTCGTCTATTTTGCCGGACAGGCGATGGTGAACGCGTCCGGCGACACCTTCCTGATTCCGTACGACGGCTCGTTGGGCTCACCCACTCGACTGTATCCCCTGAAGGAGTTAGAAGCGGCTCTAGGCAGATTGAAAGCCAAGCAGGTCCTGTTCGTCTTCGACGGAACCGTGCTCAAGAACGGGATGGAGGGACGCACCAAAGTCGTGTCGCCGAAATGGACCGCACTATCGGGGTCCGTCCTGCATCTGATCGCGACCTCAGGACTCGGCAAGAGTCTGGAGTCAGACACCCTGCATCACGGCTTGTTCACCTACTACCTCTTACGCGGCCTTCGTGGCGAAGCTGATGTCAATCGGAACGGCGAGGTCACGATCGGTGAGGTGACGGCCTACATTAATCGCAACGTGCCGGCCGCGGCTCGGAGCACGTTCAAGCAGGACCAACAGCCGCAAACCTTGTCAGGATCGAAAACTGCCGGGAGAGAGCTCGATATCGTACTCACAAAACCACCTGTCATCCCTATAGCTGACTAACCAACCCCTCGGGTTCGCTCGCTGAGCGGGCGAACAGTGTCTCCGTCTCTCACAACAGGTGAGCACCCGCTCCAGAACCTGCCACCTGCTGACTCCGCCGTGGAACGTTGCGACGATCCTCACACAAAAGAAAAGGGGCGGCGAGGTTACCCCCGCCGCCCCCAAGCATTCAGCCGTTCGGCTGAAACTCGAAACTACTCGTCGCCGCCCTTGCAGAAGCTGCGCTCGTAGTTGATGATCGTCCACGCTTCTTCTTCGGTGATCGCCGCAGGGACCAACGAAACCATGCCGGTGCCCGGGCTGCCGTTCTTGATCACCCAGAACAACTCGCCGTCTTTCCGCTTCTTGTGGAACTTGCAGTTGGTGAAGTTACGCGGGCTCGGATTGAGGATCGCGCCGGCAGGGCCATCGCCCTTGCCCTCTTTACCGTGGCAATTGAAGCAGGTGCCCTTGCCCTCGTACAGAGCCTTACCCTTGGCAATGCTCTCCGGGGTCGAAGCAACCGGGTTCTTCATCGCCTTCGCGTCCGCCATCTGATCCGGCGCAACACGGGGCTTCAACGGATCCTTTTCTTCTGCGCCCACCACCGCCACGGACAACAAGGTGACGGCCGCACACACTCCGACAAACTTAGAAAAATACCCCATCAGAACTCCTCCTTTGTGTTGAACCCACCGCGTGAACAATAACTCACTGGTCCGAATCAGCATGACAAAAACCGATGACAAAGCCGATAAAACAGGCGAACTATAGCAACGCGTTTTCTGTC
>JAEURX010000065.1 GCA_016788885.1 Nitrospira sp.
ACGATTTCGTCGAACTTGCGGGCGATCTCCTCTCGTTTCATCCCCAGGATGGCGCCGCTCATGAAGACGTTGTCGCGGCCGGTCAGTTCGGGATGGAAGCCGGTGCCCACTTCTAACAGGCCGCAAAACCGACCGTTGATGAGCGCACGGCCCGCGGTCGGTTCCGTCACACGGGAGAGAATCTTCAGCAGCGTGCTCTTGCCGGAGCCGTTCGTGCCGATGACGCCGAAGACTTCTCCTTTCTTGATTTCAAAGGAGACGTCACGCAGGGCCCACAGGCTGTCGGGGGCCGATGCGGGGACGGCGGGGCGCCGTCCAACGAGCCGACGGAGTCCCTGGGCCAGCGCGCCGGCTAACGACCCCGTATGGGCATGCGTTGCCCCTAATTGATAGCGCTTGGACAGGTGTTCGACGTGAACGGCCAAATCACTCATGGTCAGCACGTCACCTTGCCGGACAAAAACTGTTTCAGTTCACCGATGTTTTTCATGTCGGCCAGCTCATTGCCCTTGAAGCGAACCCCGAATGCCTGTTCGATTCCGAACATGAGATTGATATGGGCAACGGAATCCCAGCCTTCGATGTCCGACGCGGTCATGTCATCACGCAGTGCGAGTTGATCGTTGTCGAATACCTGACGAAATACTTCCTCGAGTTGGTGGTGTAGGTTCATGTTTACGTGGCTCCTCAGTTGGTTGGGATGGGTTGGCGACCTACTGGTTGTCGGTCATTTGCAGGCGGCTGTTCGTTGCCGTCCGGGCGAGGTGAGGGGTCTCGAGACAGTTCAAATGGCTCCAGGATCTCCAGTGTGTGAGCCTGGGAGGCGAAACAGATATGCCGCACAATCGACGCGGCGGCCTGCTCGACGTCCATGGCGCCCTGTCGTCCCATGGTCGTATTGGTCTGATCGGTGAATAACTTCGGCGGCCTGACAATCAGCTGATGCACCTTCGGGGAGTGCACTGCCGCCCAGCGGACCAATCCCTCGATCGCACATTTTGTGGTGACGTACTGTGGAAACTCCACCGGTGGTTCCTTCACAAAGGCCGAGGAGAGCACAACGTTCCACCCTTCCGATTCTGCCAAGGCGCTGAGAAAACTGGCCATGGGAACGGTGATGAGTGCCAGGCTTTTTAAAAGAAAGTCGTCAAATTGTGCCAATCGTTCCGGGGCGAACGACAGGGGGCGAATGGGTGGGGAGGCATTGCAAATCAGCAGGTCCAGTCTGCCGAACCGATTGAGGATCGTCTGTCGTGCGGTCTCGCACCAGTTCACATCCGCCGCGTTGCCTTGCAAGAGCGTGATGTGAGTGGAACTCGCCCCGAAGCTGGCTCGAATCCGCTCAGCCTCCTGGCTGGAACGATGATAATTCATGACCACGGAGCAACCTTGTGAGGCCAGCGCTTGAGTAATGGCTGCGCCGAGACCACGACTGCCTCCGATGACCAAGGCCACTCGCCCGATAAGCCGTTCTGAAGGCGGAAGCAGTTCGGTCATCCGACGGAGTGAGGGCTGTGGTGAATCCTGGCGTACGAAGGCCCACGTCTGCGCCGTCACGCCGGTTGTAGTCCCCGATGACAGCCTACCGGTGGTGTGCAGAAGGTCGTAGCGCTCGTCGAACTGTTCAACAACTGCGTCGTAAGTGAATGGTCCCTGCTGGAATTCCAATTCGGGGAAAAACTGGAGCATCAATCGCCAGAAGACGGCCCGCTTTCCGGGGAGTTCCATGCCCACCAGAAAACTCGCCCACATCATGGCTGCAATCTGGTGTGCCGTTGCACCCTTTCCGGAGAGTCCCCATTGGGTGACCACGTGAGCAAACTCTTGCGTATTCGGACCATAGTGCCCCTTCACGCCGGTTCCGGGAATCAGGTCTGCCTTCGTCCGGTCCGCCGCGTCCGAAATGGAGGGCTTTCCGTGCACGAGCATTGGCTGAGTGGTCTCTTGCCCAGGGGCAAACGTAAACGTCGCCTTCATCATCAAGCGAGTAGCGTCGTATAGCTTGACCGTCTCACGGTCCGCCGAAGGCACGGAAGCCTCTAGGCGGTACGGTACCCCGACAGCAAGAGGGTTGCGAAACTCGACCGAAAGACTCTGAAGCCGGTGCTGAGGGCGATTCGAGAGCCGTCCGAGGGACGCCAGCACAGCAAGTATGCCGAATACGACCGGCTCCCCATAGGGA
This sequence comes from Nitrospira sp., assembly GCA_016788885.1. NCBI lineage: Bacteria > Pseudomonadati > Nitrospirota > Nitrospiria > Nitrospirales > Nitrospiraceae > Nitrospira > Nitrospira sp. The sequence continues at coordinate 2,183 of JAEURX010000065.1, forward strand.
GTTGCCCTCGCATACTCCTCCGAGAGGTGCAGGGGATTGCGGTCGTGGCTGGCCGCGCTGAACCGGGCCAAATCCTCGCTGGTAAATGAGATCGTGGGGGGGGCAACCCGGAAAGACGCGGCAGGGCCTTGTGACTCAGGGCTCGCCATGAGCTGGCTCCCAGGAGGCAACGCTTGTGACGAAGGGATTCGTTATCGTGCCGCTCGCCAGCAGATCGTAGGTCCAGGTTTCGGCCCCATCGTTCGTGCCGAGTCGCGTGAAGCCTTGTTTGGCATAGGCCTCTGCCGCCATCGCGTTCTTTGCCGTGGGAATGTAGGTTCCACGAATCGAGGTGCAGCCCAGCTGGAGTGCTCGTTGACACAGATGCTCCAGCATCGTGGCCTCGACCGTACGCCCGATGACACGGCAACTCATGAGCCACGTGTCGATGTCCAGCGTGTCGCCGTCATGTCGCGCGATCATCACACTCACGAGCCCGTGGTCGGCGTAGCGATCGCGCAGGCGCAATGCAAGATGGACGTAACGCGTGTCCCGTACGAAGCCCTCCAGTTGCGGCATGCCATGGCGACGGGTGGTGAGATTGAATTGATTGGTCTTGCCGATGAGCTGCGCAATCCTGGGCAGCTGGGTCTCCTCAAACGGCGTGACGATGGCGTGCATCTGGAGGCTGCGATAAAAATCCTCGAGGGAGTTCGCGGCAGCTTCCAGGGCCTTAATTTTGGCGCGGGCTTGATACTGGTTGGTCCGCTCACTGTCTTCGGCTGTCAGGGACGCGGTCTCCAGCAAGAGATACTGTGAGAGCGTCCTGACGTAATAGGCGGGATCCTCAGGCAGCGGAAGGACATCGACCTGCGGGAGAAACTTCCGCACGAGGTCTCGCTCGACAGGATTGTCGTCGACGAATACCAGCGCGTCCAAGCCAATTTGGAGTGTGTCGGCGATGGTGCGGATATTCTCCGGCTTGGATTGCCAATTGGCGACGAACAGCGCGATGTCGTGCAACTGCAGCCGCATCTCGGGATGTTGCTCAAAGGGCTGAACGGCGTCGGCGTGATTGTTTTTCGAGCAGACGGTCAGAATGACGCCTTTACGCTTGAGCTGCAGCAGGTATTCCTGAAAGGCCACGAACGCTTCGCCTTCGGGACCATGCCCCAATCTGATGCCGGCAAGGCCGTCCTCCGCAATGACACCGCCCCATACGGTGTTGTCCAGGTCGAGCACGAGGCACTTCCGGCTCAAGCCGAGATCTGCTGCGATGACCGCGGCCGTATGTCTGGCCAGCAGCGGGAGGGCGTCGAGGGCCACGGCCTGCTTCGAGAGGTTCCAGTAGCGCGGATCGTACCAACGCTGTTTGCCGATGAGCGCCGAGAGTCGTTCACAATCCACGATGGAGACGGCGGTGCCCGCTGCGGCGCCAAGGCCGGTGTTGACCGCTTGGGTCATCATGTAACGGGATCCAGGAAGTCTGGTGGCGAGATGCCCTGTGGGGATGTCGCAAGGCACGGCGAAGTTGTGCTGGACGATTCGGGCGCGTGACAGGGTTGTGGCCAGATTCCAGAGTGCGGTCCATCGACTGACTTCCCGTTGCACTTCTTCCGCGGGGTCCGGGCTAAACTCTGCCAGGTGCAGATCCCCTTCGTGCACCGCCAAGAGTACGATGTCGGGCGCAAACGCGTAGAGGTTACTGGCCGGATCGATGATGTCCTGTTGGTATTGCCCGTAGGGGCTTTCATACAAGTCGATCCGAATGCCGATTCTCGCCGCCGCAAGGCGCACCATCGCACCGAGTTGAGTCGTGGTATAGCTGCCGGCGATCGCCACTTTGACTGTTCTCGCAGCGGGCCATACGGTGCGTTGTGCGTTGCGTTGAAACAACGTCCAGCCGGCCTGCCAGGCTGCATAGTCGTCGCCCGCGTCCACAAGGGACAGTGCCCAGCGGCATGCTTCCGCATGGTTGCCGATGCGGTCATAGCTTCGGGCAAGTTTGAGGCAGAGGGGCGTAGACGGTGGACTGGTGACGGCGTCGAGATACGATTGAATGGCTTGCTCCGTCTTTCCCTGCCGGAGCAGCGCGTCACCGCGAAGCTCCGGTGTGTCGGCGGACGTGGCCGGTCGTAGTGGCGCGATACCGTTTGGCGTCATCCAGATTTTCTCACATGTGTTGCGGCATTGTTTTAAGTGGAGCGGGCGTCCGCGACACATGTGGAAGTCGGATCATGCGCGGAGCTTCGGCGAAGACCCGGGCTCCAGCCGGAACATCGGACATGACCACGACATTTGGTCCGAGTACCGCACCCTCGCCGACTGTGACCGCGGCAAAGATGACCGCGCCAGGTCCCACTTCGACGCGGTTCCCGAGGTGAGGGCCCTTGTGGAGGGTTTTTGCTCCTCCATACCCCGCTCCGATCGTGGCATTGTGCCGGATAAGACAGTCGTCGCCGACGACGGTTTTCCAGTGAAACACCAGACCATTTTGGTGCGCCAGCAATAATCTGCGCCCGAGCACGACCGTCAGCGGAATCTCAATGCCGTAGGTGTTGCGAACGTAGCGGTAGAGCATCCGGTAAAGCCTGAGTAGGACGGTCCTCAGCATACCTGGGCGCTTGTTCGAGACCCAGGTGCCAAAGCGATGGACTGCAATCGCGCGAAATCCGGGCATGGTCCAGTCGCGATGGTTGACGGCCCAGTCTTCTGATATCTGCTCGATCAGCTCCTGTACGCTTCGATACAAGCGCAGCAATGGGTTCAGCATGGGGAGTTCCGTGGGGTGAAGCAGTCTTGTCAACGTATTCATGTTCCGCCATCGGGCCGATGCGCGAGGCATCTGTGCCGCTCCATGAGTTCGTTGCGCGTTGGGCTGTTTGTGGCTTGCCATCAGCGCGGCAAGTTTCGACAGGCACAGGCGGCACACATCTGACATCGAAGCGCCGCGATTCATGTCGATGCATTACTGTCAGGGAACGAGTAGCAAATCTTACCATATGTCCAGCATTACTGGACAGTCCAAAAGTGAAGATGGAAGACGAAATCGTCGTCGCCATCGGATCGGCACGCATGTCGCTTCGAGTAGGACACGCCTTGTGCAGGCTCCGTGTCATTGTGAGGCACTTGCGTCGATTCCATGTCACGAGAGACGTTGGGATTAACCACCGATCAGCGTATGCGGAGCATCGCTTGTTCAAGGCACATTGTCGACTGGGGACGTACCTAGGGCACTAATTTCATCGTTGATGGTTGCCTGGGTGAGTCGGTGGACTGTCAGGGGGCGGGATGAATGCATGAGGCCCTCCCGCTGTCCTGACCACTTCCCTCCGTTGTTCCAACTTGTACAACCCTGCTGTTTCGTGACTTGTATGGGAGGGGGGGCCATGGTACTATTCGCCGTCTCACGCTGGGGCCTGGTGAGGGATGCGTTGAAATAGTTCAGGCCTGACTCGATGTTGCCTTGCCCGGGAATCTAATCGAAAGCCAGACCCAAGTCGCTCCGTTTTGTCGCGCCTTCGGCCCGTCCTTTCCCTTTCTTTCCTTCGATCAAGACAATGTCACTACCCAAGAGGAGGACCCACATGGGTTCTAAAATTTATGTTGGCGGGTTGCCCTATTCGGCAACCGAACAGCAGTTAAGTGATTTGTTCGCGGTGCATGGGGCGGTGGAATCCGCCCGGATCATCACGGACAAGTTTACCGGCCAATCGAGAGGTTTCGGATTCGTTGAGATGGCCTCTTCTGACGAGGCACAGAAGGCGATTTCGGCTCTCAACGGCTCGGACATGGGTGGCCGGACATTGACGGTCAATGAAGCGCGTCCGCAGGAGCCCCGTTCCGGCGGTCCTGGACGGAGCGGCGGGGGGTTTAACGATCGCGGGGGCAAGCGCGATCGCTGGTAACGCCCAGTCATGAATCAGCTCGGGGCAGTCATCCTCAGGGTGACTGCCCCTTTTTTATGCCGTCGCATAATCGTGTGGTTGCTGCGACATGGCGAACAGCCTCTGGGACGAGAGGGCGAGGCGTGGTTGTCGTAGGGGAAGCATCCGCAAAGATGGAGGGAAACGGCTGCCGTAGCGGAGCGGAAGGAGGTGCGCGCCTCCAGGGTGTGGTTCTCAGAATCGCTAGTCGAGGAGGCGAAGAGACAGGTCATCAAAGTAGGTGATGGCGTCTGCTTTCGTCAACAGTCCGATCCGGCCGTTCGCAAAGGTCGTGTCGCAGGCACGGATGAGGACGGCGTCGTCATAGAGGGCTTTGATCTCGCATCCCCGCTGCACGACGCGAAGTGTATGCCACCCCGTTGCAGGGAGGGGACGATCGATCTGTTTCACCACTTGCGGAACTCCCTTCACGACGCGGTACAGGCGAAGTTTCTGTTCGATCAAACTGACCCGCAGTAGATAGTAGTTCCGATCGTCCACGGCATGCCATACGAGGCCGCCGCCGAAATCGGCTTTACCGGCAACCGCGAGGTAGGAGACTTCAAGATCGAGGTTCGTGCTCCCGGTCCCCTCCATGAGGAGAAGTTTGTTGGTCTGATCCGTCCCTTTGGGTTGCACTTGCGCGAGGACCTGGGACGGGCTTTTGGCGCGATCGGTGATGAGAATTTTCCACTCGCCGGCCGGTCGTCCATCGAAGAGCGTTCCAACGATATAGGCGCTCGGTAATGTGCCTGGAGCGGAACTGTCGAATGTCCATTGACGAAGGTGGGCGGGATTCGAGGCAGGGTCCGATTGTTCCGCCGGCGATGGTGCGCAGGGGACGAGCAGTCCCACGCCGACGAGGGCCAGGATGCCGCCCGTGAGGCGTCGGAGCTTGGGAAGACTGGTTCCGGAGTGGGTGTGAGACATCAAACGTCCCTGTCCGAGATCAAGCGGGGAGGACTGTACACTAAATGGGGGCTTATGGGCGAGCCATTGCCGAAGAATTTTCTGCTGGCCGGCGCAGGTTCCTGACTACGTAGACAGACAGGCTTTGTGGCGGAGGGCTCTGGCGGTTAGGGCATCTCCAGTTCGCGCAGTTTTGCTTCGGCCTGCTCGAGCCACCGCCTGTTGGCCGGCGTGTCGAGTTCCAGACGAAGGTATTGCCGCAGTTCCTGTGCCGCTTCCATGCGCTGCCCGATCCCGGCCAGAGCATTGCCGAGGTTGAGCCGGATCTTGGCGTCGTTGGGACGCAGGTGGAGGGCGGTGCGGAATTCACTGATCGCTGCTTCAGGCTGACGTTTTTCCATCAGTCCCAGTCCGAGATTGAAGTGCGCATTCACATCGTTCGGCTGGAGGCCTGCGGCGGTGCGATATTCCGCGATGGCCCCGTCGAGATCGCCCGTGGCCTTCAGGGCGACGCCGAGATTGTTGTGGGCGTTGACGTCGTCGGGATTGCGGCGTAGGACGGTCTTGAATTCGGCGATGGCGCCTGCGGGATCGCCCATTTCCTTGAGCGCGACTCCCAAATCATTGTGCGCCTTCGAATCCTCCGGCTTTAGCCGCAGGGCCTCCTTGAACTCGATCATCGCGGCGTCATTCCGGCCGATGTCGAGGAGGGTATTGGCCAAATTGAGGTGGGCGGCGAAATAGTTCGGTTGGAGGCGAAGTGCGTGTTTGAACTCGTCGATGGCCTGCCCGAGATCCCCCTTGAAGACGAAGGCCACCCCGAGATCGTTGTGGCGCATGGCTTCAGCGTCGGTATCCACCGGTTGGGTGATCTTGTCGGTGGTAGAGACGATCTGTTCTTCCTCCAGAACCTGCTTGTCTGGCAGGCCGGATTTGGCCGCAGGCTTGTCTGCCGGCGCGGCAACGCACTCAGTTCCGAAGGGCAGGAGTAGTCCGAGGGTCAACAGGATGAGGGGAGGATCAATAGGGCGTATCGACGCCGGATGGCGAACACCGTCTCGCATGGGAGGCTCCTTCTACGTAGTCGCATGGGAAAGATGGTGAAGGGGAAGAATCGGTGTCTGGCCTGTTCGACAATTAGGATGACAGCACCACACGCTGTCAGATAGCCCGATCCCGTCTGAAATTTCAAGTTGAAAGTCCGCCTGTGGATGTCACCGGGCTCGATGCGAGTGAAGGGGGCGTCCTGTTAGTGTCCGGTCTGGTCTTGGGGGTGAACGGCGTCGCCTCCCGGAGTCTGGTGCCATCCTCCGCCTAGCGCCTTGTAGAGGCTGACCATGTCGGTGAGCCGTGCCCGTTCGGTTTGGGCCAGTTGCGTTTCCGCTGCCAGCATCGTGCGTTGCGCATCGAGGACATCGAGATAGTTCACGAGTCCCTTGCGATACCGGACCTCCGCCAGACCAACGGCGGCGCCGGCCGCCGTTGCCTGTTCACGTTGGCGTGTCAACTGTTCTGTGCGCATGTGGATCGACACCAGCAGATCTGCGACTTCGCGAAAGGCCAATAGAATCGTCTGCTGGTATCCTTCCAACAGTTGTTGGTAGCGTGATTCCGCCGCCTCGAGCCGCGCCACGTTGGTGCCGCCGAGAAAAATGGGCAGGGTTACCGAAGGGCCGATGCTGAAGTTTGCGCTGTTGCCTGTGAACCAGTTTGCAAACTCGGCACTTTGCAGGCCTCCCTGGCCGGTAATGGACAGGGTGGGGAAGAAGTAGGCGCGTGCCTGCCCGATACGGGCATTGGCAGCTTTGAGGCTGGCCTCGGCCTGCAGAATATCAGGTCGTCGTTCGAGCAGGTTGGACGGGAGCCCTACCGGAATGTCCGGCTGGACGACGATCTTCCGCAGGGGCTGAGGTGGAAGATTCAATGTTCCCGGGGCTGCCCCCGTCAGGACTTCCAGCCGATGCGCTTCAACCGTACGTAGGCGGGTCAAATCCGGAATTTGCCCCGCGCTTTCGGCGACCAGAACTTCCGTTCGTTTTACGTCAAGGTCTGATGCCAGCCCGACCGAGGTTCGCTTACGGATAATGTCCAGCGAGTCGCGCCGTAGCGCGAGTGCCCGCTGGGCGATCTCGATCTGCTCATCCAATTCCCGGATGCGGAAATACGACTGCCCCACGTCCCCGATCAGTGTGAGGGCAACGGCACGGGCGTCCTGTTCGATGGCCTGCGCATCGGCGGACGCCGCTTCCATCCCTCGACGGATTCGACCCCAGAAGTCCAATTCCCAACGAAGGTCGGCTGCCCCGTTCCACAAATCAAAACTACTGCCGGGCTTGGCGAAGACCTGCGGCCCGGGTTGCTGCCCCGTGGCCAGACCCAACCCTGCCAGGGTGTTCTTCGAGATGGAAATATTCGTATAGCTGCCCTGAACGTTCAATTGCGGGTAGAGGCCGGCGCCGGCGGTGGTCATGGCGGCGCGGCCCTCGATCACGCGAGAGGCGGCCCGCCGTACGTCATGGTTCTGCGCGAGTGCGCGCTCGATGAATTGGGTGAGTTCCTCATTGCGAAACGCCTGCCACCAATCGGCGCTCGGTGCCGCCCCTGAGTCGCCGCCGATCGCAGGACCCGCTCCCATGGCGGTCCAGTCGGTGGGCGTGCTGACTGGCGGGCGCGTATAGGATTGACCTTGTAAACACCCGGCAACCGACAGGGTCAGCAATCCTGCGATCAGGCTGCCTGCCTGTTGCCATAGAGCAGAGGCCTGTCTCATCGTGGTGACTCCACGGCTTGATCTGGTCCGACGGGGCCGCGCTCGATAAACACGTCGACCTGCTGTCCTGTGTAGACCGGAAACGTCGGCCGCTCAAACCGGTAGATGATCTGGAGGACGCGGGTGTCCACACGTTCGGTGTTCTCTCCGGTCAGCGATTTCTTCGGCACGATATAGGGCTCAATCCGGACGAACGTCAGGGGGATCGGTTGGGCGGTACTGCCTTTGGGATAAGCCACGGCGGGCCGATGCGGCGTCACGAGCGGTGCATTGATCTCATCGACTTCGGCACGAACTTGCAGCTGTTGCATGTCTCCCAGCAACATCAGCGGTTCGCTCGCGCCGATCGTGAGGGCAAATTCACCGGCCCGGATGTTGACCTGAAGAATCGTGCCGGCCCTTGGTGCACGGACTGTCAGTCGATCGAGCAGCATTTGTGTTTCATCCCGCTGTGCAATGACTTGTTTCAACGCAGCCTCGTGGCGGGTCATCGCGCGTTTTGCCATTTCCAAGGCGTACCAGGTGCGTTTGATGTCGTCATCACTGACGGCCCGACTGTCGCCTACGGCTTTTAACCGCTTGAGTTGGGTGTTGAGATCTCCAATGCGGTAGGTCTGTTCCTCAACTTGTGCTTCCGCCGGGGGGATCGCGGCCTGGCGTGCTACGAGCTGCGCGCGAAGGTCCCGGTCATCGAGTTGAAGGAGCGGATCGCCGTCGCGCACCCGATCGCCGACTGCGACCAAGACTCGTGTGACGAGGCCGGCGGTGGGGGGGCCAATGCGCACGTTCTCGTTGGCTGCCTCGATGATGCCGCTCGCGGCCACGGTCGTGTCATAGGGAGAGCGTGGGGGCGCCACGATTGGAGTCGGCATCGGTGCGGTCTTGCCTGCGGTCAGGATGCTCCATGCAGCGAGCACGGCGCAGGCAAGCGCAAGCCAGACGCTGAATCGATTGAGAATCATCATGCCGTGGCCTCTTTCTGAATCGGGTGGATACCGACGATACGTCCGTCCGTGAGTTCCGCCATGCGATCGCCGAATTGAAATACGCGACTGTCATGGGTGACGACGATGACGCAACGGTCGGGGGCTCGTCCCACGTCCCGGATCAACTCCATGATCTTTTGGCCGTTCGGTCCGTCGAGGGCGGCCGTCGGTTCGTCGCAGACCAGCAGTTGTGGATCGTTCACCAAGGCCCGTGCGATGGCCACGCGCTGTTGTTGCCCGCCGGACAGGTTCCTGGGCAGAAATTCGGTCCGGTCGCCGAGTCCGACACGTTCCAACATCAACCGCCCTCGCGAGATCGCGTCCTTTTTCTGGAGGCCCTGAATCAGCAGCGGAATGGCCACATTTTCCGCCGCGGTGAGCGACGGGAGGAGATTGAATTGTTGAAAGATGAACCCCATGCGCTGGCCTCGAAAGCGTGTGCGTGCGTCCGGGGGCATGTGCGTCAATGGGGCGCCTAGCACCTCCAACTCGCCCGCGTCGATGTCCAGAATGCCCGCGATGGCCGAGAGTAAGGTGGTCTTCCCGCCGCCCGATTCCCCGACCAGCAGCAGCAATTCGCCGAAGTACACGTCGAGATCGATCCCCTTGAGTACGGTCACCGTCGTGTCCCCGGTGCCGAACGATTTCACGAGTCCCCGTACCTGCACAGCGGTGGCGGGAGGGGAGGCAGCGAGTGGCCCTTGCGTGTCTGCGTGCACATGCATGGGCGTCACCGGAACACGATCGCGGGTTCGAGGCGCGCGAGTTTGACGATACTGATCAAGGCGGAACAGGCACAGATCCCCAGGAGCGCGATGAGCACAATGAGAAGCAACTGCCACGTTTCCACAAAGGGCAGCCCGCCGCTGTTGGCGGAGAGAAGGCCGAATCCCGTGGCGAGGCCGATGCCGATTCCATAGCCGGTGAATCCGACGGTGAAGGCTTGCAGCAAAATCATCCGTGCCAAGGTGAAGGTGGATGCGCCCATGGCTTTCAGTGCCCCGAATTGCTTGAGGTTTTCCACGGTAAACAGATAGAACGTTTGCCCGGCGATGGCCATGCCGACGATGAACCCCAGCACGATGGTCGTGCCGAAGTTGATACCGATGCCAGTGTTTTTGAGTACCCAGCTGATCGTCTTCCAGCCGAAGTCTTGTGCGGTAAAGGCTCCAAGGCCGGTCTGTTCCTGGATGCGCGACGTCAGCTCCGCCTCGGGTACTCCGTCTTTGGCCTTGGCCAGTACGTAGGAGAGTGTGCGGCGCTCGCGGGGCACATAACGCATCGCCCGCTCGTAGGTGGTGTACACCACCGGAATGTTGGTGAAGTTTTTCTGTGTCTTGGCAATGGCCACCACACGGGCCAGTTTGTCGTTCAGTTCGAACACGGTTCCGATTGTGATGACCGTTGGGCCGCCCATGCGTTCAACGGCCCATTGATCCAGCACGACGGCATCGGGCTGCAAGATGTCCTCGAATCGGCCTTCGAGCACGTCGGTCGGGCGTCCGATGAGTGTGGGGGCATCCAGCCCGGTCAGCGTGATCTGGTGATAATCCCCGTTGGAGAGACGGGCGCGCAGCACTCCCTTATAGAGTCGAACCGCCCACTCCACACCGGAGACGCTACGCACACGATCGACGGCGGTGTCGGCAATCGGCTTCACCTCGTCAACCTGGCCGATGCCGGGATCCGTGACCCAAATCGGGACGTTGATATTCGTCACGCTGGATTGCGACCACATCATGAGACCCCAGAAAATCGACCCCTGCTGCACGATCAACATGACCGAAAAGGTGAGCCCGCAGAGCAGCATGAGATATTTTGCGCGGTCGCCGAAGAGCATTTTGAGCGCCACGTAGCTCATGCGTTGTCCTCGCTGACCCGATGGTCCGGCGCGTAGGCGACGATCCGCGGTGGCTGTGGAAGCCTGACCTGGTCGTGGCGATGGAAGAAGAGGGTGCAAATCCTTGCGATCGGGCATCCACGGTGTAGCGCGACGGTCCAGAAACGTCGCACGTGTTGACCGTTGGGCTGTTGATCTTCGTCCATGAGCCGCAACGGGCCGGGAAACGCACTGGTGAAGGTGATGCCCCTGGCGGCAAGCCGGTCGCCGAGTCCCTCTATGAGAAAATCCAGAATGTCACCGCACCATGAGAAGCAGCGGCCATCACGACTGGCGTCACCAGACGCAAGCAACTCGCGTTGCCGCTCGGCCATGTGGGATTGGATCTCGTCGCCGACGGATTGCGGAGTCGGGATCGCCATCGTGGATTTCATGTAGGAGGATTGGAGCATGGACGGTGCCAGGGTGGTCACGGAGGAAGGGTGGCCTTATGAACATCACGATTTCTTACATGAAAACGATCTTCACCAGGAGGAATCGAGTGCAGGAACGGAGGTGAAAAGGTGCCGAAATATTGGCAGGTGAATAGGTGGTGTGCCCATATATGGGCAGTCAATGATTCGCTTGCGCAGGACGGATGATAGCCAATTTTTTCATGCGGTGTTGAAGGGTTGATCGTTTCATGCCCAATTCCTGTGCCGCGCCTTGCTTGCCTGCCAGGACCCAATGTGTTCGGATCAGTGTCTCAAGGATATGCGCCCGCTCGGCCTCCGCCATGGTGCGCGGATTGGTGGCGGGAGGAGTGGTGCGTCCCAGGCCGTCGAGGTCCTCGGTCGTCAAGGTCGAGGTCCGGCTGACGATCACCGCACGTTCGATGACGTGTTCCAGTTCACGCACATTGCCGGGCCAATCATAGGCAGAGAGCGCCTTGAGCGCGGCGCTGTGAATGCGCGTGACCGGCTTCCGATGCCGTTGGCTGTACTTCTGAACAAAGTGGCGTGCCAGAAGTGGAATATCCTGAAGGCGTTCGCGCAACGTCGGAAGGCGAAGCGGAAAGACATTCAGGCGGTAGAACAGGTCGGCACGAAAGCTGTTTCGTTTGATGGCTTGATCCAGATCAACATTCGTGGCGGCAAGGACGCGGACGTCGACTCGGATGGTCTGTGTCCCACCGACCCGGTTGAACTCTTGGGCTTCCAGGACACGCAGGAGTTTCATTTGCACGTCGATCGGGAGTTCTCCCACCTCGTCCAGAAAAATGGTCCCGCCGTGTGCGAGTTCGAATCGACCCAGCTTGCGGGCGGTCGCGCTGGTAAAGGCTCCCTTTTCATGTCCAAACAGTTCGGATTCGATGAGCGTGGGCGGAAGTGCGGCGCAATTTACGGTGATCAAGGCTTTCTGCTGACGTGGCGAAAGTCGATGAATGGCCTGGGCCACCAGTTCTTTGCCGGTTCCTGTTTCTCCGGTGATGAGCACGGTAGAGTCTGTGGGGGCTACCATCTCGATGGCGCGCAGCGATTTTTGTAACGCAGGACTGTCGCCCACCAGGCTCTTCAGGTCTAACGACGCGCCCATTTCTTCCCGCAGATAGACGTTTTCCTGCTCCAATTGGTCTTTGAGCTGACGAATCTGATCGTAGGCTGAGAGATTGGTGATCGCGTGGGACAGGTGAAAGCCGATCTGTTCAGTCAGTGCCAAGTCACGCTCGGAGAATGCATTCCGCCTTTTGCTCCCGATGGCCAGGAAGCCATAGGGTTTTCCACGAACCAGAAGAGGGCAGAGCATAGCGGAGAAGACGCCGAGTGATTCGAAGTAGCGATGCTCAGCAAATCGCTCCTGGTTGTGCCCGGTGAGGAGCAGCGGCTTGCCGGTCGTCAGGATTTCTGCCGCGGCCATGTGCTCGAATGGAAATTGTCGCAACGCGTCCTGGTCTATGGCGACGCCTTCGCAAGCGACGATGTCAAACCAGCGATTGTGGGGTTCGCCGACAAACCGTACGAGGCCTGTCACATCATGGTGAATGACGTTGCGGAGAATCGGCTGAATCGAATGGATCAGATTGTCGAGCGTGATGGCGCCGAGCACCACCTGACCATTGATGGCGACCAGCGTGTCGCGTTCTTCCGCCGCCAACACGGCGGTCAGCACAGGCGCGATGTGTTGGCCCAGCACTTCGAGAAAGTCTCGATCCTCTTCGGTAAATGCGTCCGGCCCTTCCATTGCGACTGCCACGATGACCGCCAAGGTCTTGGCTGGCGCGCCGATTGGGGGCTCGGCAGGTATCGTGACCGGCGCCACCAGGACCGATGAACGTCGGTAGATCAGAGGATCAATTGCCTGAGCTTCCGTCCAGGGCGCGTTGCTGAGATCATTGGCGAGAATGGCCTGTCCGGCGCGGACGGCGGCTTCCTTGATGGTGCCTGCTGCCGGGAGTTGGGCAATAGGGTACGCAGGAGAGGTTGGGTCTCGAAAAATATCCGATACGGGTGAAAACGCCGCAGTGGTCTCGCTGTAGAGGTAGAGGCCGAGGATGGAGCATCTAAGGATCGGTAGAAGCTCATCCTGCAGGCGTTCGTCAAACTGGCGGAGCGTTTTGGTCTGAAGCAGCGTGCTCAGAATATGGAACCGATCACGTGTATCAAAAACGGTGCCCATATGTGGGCACTGTACCACGTGACGGTTATCCATGAAAAGCAGCCCGCAGGTGATAAGGCAAGGTTAGGACGGACGGCCTGTGAGGCGTGATTTCAGTCCGTCGAGGCGGGTCTTATCGAGGGTCACATAGATAGACCGCTCTTGAGTCACGGTCACCGCGCCGGGGGCTTGGCCCTTGGCTTTTTTGACCCATTTTCGCCGCGTGTAAATCACATCGCCTTTCCCGCTTTTCTTGAGGTCGCTGTACAAGAGCGCGAGGGTGGCTGCGTCGCGTATCGTCTCAAGCGGAGGTTCCGCACCCTTTTCGAGGCGCACGACCACATGAGAGCCTGGTGTCCCGCGGGCATGGAGCCACAGGTCCTCACTCCTGGCCAGTCCGAATGTGAGTTCATCGTTTTCCCGCGCATTCCGTCCGACAAATATCGGACAGCCATCCGCGGACAGAAAGCGTCGAAATGGTCCGCGGCGCCCTTCATCGCCGGGACGAGGTTTGGAGAGTCGGCCCGTGGGGCGTCCTCTCGGTCGTTCTTCTGTGCTCTGCGCAACCCAGGTGCCCTGTTTGATCGTCTCCAATTCTGCCTGGGACTGTTGGATCTCGGTGTGGACTGTGGTCAGACGCGGTGCGATTTCCCGTTGAGCTGACACGAACTTACGGTACTTCGCAAAGTAGGCATCCATGTTGGCCTGCGCCCCCTTTGTCGGGTCAAGCGGGATCGTCAACTCGGGTAGCCGTTCGTCGTAATAATCCACGACGGAGACCGCCGTCATGCCCTTCTTCAGCACCCCGAGGTTCGCCTTCAAGAGCTCTCCGTAGCGTGCGTAGGGTTCGTACCGTCCAGCCTGTTCCAGATCTCGACGGAGTGCGTCTGCGCGACGCAGGAGTTTCTTGAGATGCTTTCGCAGGGCCGATTCCCGCTCCCGAACCTGGGTCAGGCGGGAGAGCTCTGCCTCCCGTTCTCGGTAACGAGCCTCCAGCCGAGACGACAGTGGGAAGGCTTCCGCGTTGAGGGGCTGACCCCCGAGCTCGGGGAACACAGCCTCTTCCGAGGCGTGGCGGACAAGAGGCACGTTGGGAGCTTGATATGGCTGGTTCAATCGGTCCTTGTGTTGCCGAAGGGTGGCCAGCACGCGGCCGTCCTCATCGAGAAAGAGCAGGTTTGCGTTTCGGCTGAATAATTCCGCGACCAGCGAGACCGGCCCGCTCCGACTGGTCAAATTGAGCCGGACGATTCTGTCGCCGGGAACATGCTGGAGAGATTCGATGTGCGCACCTTGAATCCGAGCTCGGAGCAATTGGCAGAACACCGGTGGGCTCGGAGGGTTGGGAAGGCCGGATTGAACCAGGTGCAGGCGGGCTGTGCTGTCGTGCACCGAGCACAGCAACCGGCGCGTGTGGCCAGGAACACGAACTTCGAGCACCAGGCAGTCGGGAAGCGGTTGAGAGATTTTTTGGATCCAGCCCTGGGCCAGTGCCGGAGCCAGTTCCTGGACAATGGAGCCAATTTCTGTCGCAGAAAAAGACATTATTTGTATGCCAGACCATCCGCGAAGGAATCAGCCTTCTGTCCCATCCTGTACAGTCTGTCGGCACTCGGGTGATCCACAATCACAGTAGCCGATTCTACCCATTTTTGTCCCATGAGACCAATTCGGACACAGAACAAGGCTATGAGATCGCTCAGGGCGAGCCGCGTCGTTGTCACAGACTGCTCCAGTGAAGGAGACGGGGCCGCGGAGTCCATGGCATTCGGTTTGCTTACTGTCTGGTGACGGTTGGTGAGTTGATCGCTGGGCAACAGGTGCTTGCGTCTGTCGAGGGCCGTATTGTCTGTCCGAAGGGAGGCGACTCATGACGTGCACGCGATGTGAAGGATTGATGGTACAGGATGACTTGATCGATCTTCAGGAGAGTTATCACCCCATGCGCCTGCAAGGGCATCGGTGCCTGAGTTGCGGCAACATCGTCGATACTCTGATTCAGCGTCATCGGATGGTGCAGAATTCTCACCTCCGTCCCGTTCCGGCCTCAGCACCGGAGAAGCCCTTTCTCTTTGATTTGATCAAGCTCACGGCATAGCGGCATATCCCCCGCGACACGCACTTCTCTCTCGCGGGGGAATGTGCCCGGGTGCCCCTGTGCGCCGCTCGCCTCCGCAGCTGCTCCTCGTTACGATCGCTCAGCCCAGTCCCATTTCGCCTCACGTCTGGTGACATATTGCCCCTCTTGTCCAGTGAGCCGTCTGCTTGTCAGTCGCTACGTACTCGCGTACAGTGCGCGCGACACGAAAATGGATGTAGGAGTGTTCTGTCGTGACAACATTACTGACTGCAGGAATTCTTGAACGACTGATGGAAGCGTTTCAACAGTCGATGCAGAAGTTGCTGAAGGATCTCTGTCGAGATTTTGAACGGAACTATGCGGCCGATGCCTGCACGCTTGGCTTGCAGATCGACTGGTTCCGACGGCTTGGGCGCTCCTTCACGACATCCGAGTACAGCAACTGGAAGGTGGTGGGATGGATCGAGTCGCTCAACGATCTGCTGTACCTCGTCGATATCGTCACGCAAGTGCGGCAGGAGCGATCACGTCGGGAGATCGCCCAACAGCTTCGCGCAGAATTTCGAGAGAAGTTCTACGAGCATGGGTACGCCGATGAAATTTTTCCGGACGGAAAGCCGGATCCACGCATGCTCTTGCCACGCCTGACCACGCTCTGTCAGCGACTCGCGCAAGAAATCACTCAAGAGTCCGTGTGCCTCGCGCCCCGGCTGGCCTGCGACTGGGTGGCACGGCACCGTTCCGATGCGTGGTTGGTGCCGTGTGATTTGCGTGCGAATGTTGAGCGTGTCGAATTGCCCTGGGGCTGCGCCATCGGCACGATGGGGATCTTCTATGAGGCCATCGGGCAGGCTCGCACTGCGTTACAGCGCGCGGAGGGGCAGGGGAAACTTGTGATTGCGGCATCCGGGATCGATCTGTTGATCGGCGATCGCGCGTATCCCATGCTGGAGTGCGGCAGGCATGAGCGGTGGCATTGGCGGCGACTGGTCCCAGTGGCCCTGCGGAAGAGCCGATACGGATCTGTTGTCCTCGGGCCGACGCTTGTGTATGGAAAAGATAAAACGCCCATCGGGGTGCGACCCACGAAGCCGGAGGCGGCGGAACGCATGCGCCGGGCATTGTCGGCCATAGCTGCCGCCTGGCCGGAAGGGGATCGCCTGCTGGCGTTGCTGACCTCGCGGATCGTTCCGCTCAACGCCAAAGGGGTGGTGAGTTTCAGCTACCGGCATCGTCCAGGACTATCCGCCATCAATTGTTTCGACCGTGATGACCTTGATTTGATCGACGACTTGATCCATGAGAACAGCCACCATCACCTCAATCTACTGCTGCGCAAGGATGTGTTGTATCAACACGACCATAACCAGGAGTTGTTCTATTCTCCGTGGCGGCGGAGTTTACGGCCATTGAGAGGGATCTTGCACGCGACATTCACCTTCACCATGGGCGCCATGCTGTTCGAGCGATTGGTGATCTGGGGGACCGGCCGAAATGGGGCGGCGGCTTGGCGACGCGCTGGTTTGAGTCAACGCGATCTGGCGCGTGCGCGCTATCGCAGTCTCGAAGAAATCGAGTCGGTCCGTTACTCGCTCACCGATCTCGACTACGCCGGCAGCGAATTGAAATGGCTGACTCGCGGAGGTAAGCAATTGGTGCGGCAACTGGCCGATGCCCTCGCGCAGATTGAACAGGCGATGTCTACCCAACAGGCCGAAGTCGCCACATCTTCCTTTGGTCCGGCGCTACGCCGACATCGAGCTGCCCTAGCGCATGCCCGCCAAATCTATGAGCTGACTTGATACGTCTGTATTGACCGACCGTACGATAAGAAGGAAACTCTTACATTAGTGCGCTAGGCTGCCCTCTAGGCGTGTTTCACGAGAAACGAGCACACGTCAGGAGCGCCAACTCCTGCCTTTCCTATCAGAGTAGAGTCCATCGAACCACCAGGCATTGCTTTGTTCAGTATCATGGAAATGCCTAGTACAGGTGTGTTAGCTGAAGATGGAACCGAGTTCTGTTTAAATAGAGCCTTCACTGACAACGTTGTCCCATTCGTAGCGCTTTTCCCATTCATAAACTCGATAAACGTTTCGATAGGCAAGGCGTTGCTGCTGATCGGTGTGGGTGAGGATGTAATGCCGAAGTGGGTCAGAAGGTCTGTAACTTCGGTGATCGTCGCGTAGCGGAATCCATAGGTTCCCAAGAGTCCCCCAAAGTCAGCAAGCACGTCCTGATAGGACCGGGTTGCAGTGGTTGTGAGGTTCAACCACTGCAACCCGGTGGTGTCGTCCAGTGTCAGGAGTTGATCACCACTGCCTGGAACGAGATCTTGTTGATGCAATGCCATAAGCATCCTCCATGGTTGGCGGCGCGATTTGTGGGCAGCAACATACGGTGGGCTGATAGTAACACAACGTTTCCGGTTGGAGTAGGCGTGAAGGTCACTGCCTTGCGCCTCGGTGCCGACGATAGGCCCGCACACCCGGCAACGGCGCTGTGGGATCGTATCCGAGTCGATACGCTGTGTATCGACTCGGATACGTAGAATAGCGCATTGGACCCGTTCGTTCAGGGATCGACAGTGACATCGACGTATGCCGGGACACTGTCTGCGCCTTTCTTGTCCGTGACGCGCAGTTTGAACCGAAAGGTGCGAGTCTCGGAGACATAGGGGGCGACGAAAGACGGCTCCGCCATATTGACATCGAGCATCGCAACCTTGCTGCCTCGTACCTGACTCCACGCATAGAACAGCGCTTCTCCCTCCGGGTCCCGACTCAGCAATCCATTGAGGCGCACCTTCGTGCCTGCTTTGACCGTTTTGGCGGTGCCGGCATCGGCAATCGGCGGCTCGTTCGGTTCCGGGTTGACCTCCACACGTACGTCGAGTGTGGCCTGTTTCCCCCGATTGGCCACGCTCAGGGAGGTCTTGCCGATCCCGACGATCTGTAACAGTCCGTCCGGTAACACCTTGAGGATGCGCTCGTCGCCTGAGGTATAGGTGGTGCCCGTGTTGGGGGATGACAGTGGGCGGGTGATGCCATCCGCGAATTCGCCGACGACGGCAAGTTCGAAGATCTTTCCGAGTGAGTCAACGTGACCGTAGGCAGAAGACTGCCCGCTCCGGCCGAGTTGGAGTGGTTTTTCTGTTTCAAAGTCGATGGAGAGCAGTTCGGCTGCCGGCTGGACGGTGACAAGGATTTCGTCGAACACGGTTTTGCGGCCCAGACGGCCTTGGGAAATGTCTGCAATGGCCAGGAGGCGCATGCGTCCGATGGCGTCCGGCGGGACCGGGAGCGCGCCTCCGTACGGTGGAACGCGATCCACGGTCGAGGTCAACACCGGTAGGGCCACCACCGGTGCTCCGGTGATACTGTCTTTCTGCCAATACTTATCGGTTGCCATGGCGCCTTGAGAGGCCTTGCCCGTTCGATCTTCCCCCTGTTCGACCAACGCGTCCGTCTGTTCCGGATACCAGTAGTACCGAACCTCGACGAGGCCTGCTTCCTTCCCTGCTTCGACCTCCACGGTCGTCGGTTGTCCGGAGGTGAGGATGGCCCCATTGGCTGGAGCCACAATGTTGAAAGCCAGTGCAGAGGGAGCCGGCATGCAGAGTAGGAGCATCAGGCAGGACAGGAACTGCCGTGGCTGTTGCCACATACTCGGCCCTGATGACAGAAGGCTGATCATGGTCACCTCGTCAGGTGATAGGGGACGTCGGTTAGAATGACACGGTCTTTGAACAGGAGGGCGCCTTTCAGCATGAAAGCGCGCTGATTGTGAAGAATATTCTGCCACCAACGCGCAGGCAAAATCTCCGGGATCACCACGGTGACCCAACATTCCTGGTCCTTCTGCAGCACCTGCTCGAGATAGTCCAGGAGCGAACTCAGGACGGATCGGTAGGGAGACGGCAGCACGGTGAGGGGGACGCCGCAGCCCCACTGGGCCCATTGAATTTCCACCCGGGCGGTCTCTTCCGGGTCGACATCGACGAGCACAGCGCGGATATCGCCGGAGCGGCTGCGTGCATAGTCGACCGCGCGGATGACTGCGCGATTGACCCCGCCGATCGGAAGGACCACGATGTTCCGACGCGGCATGGGTGGGCGATGGCCCCGCGATAGCGCGACTTGTTCCGCGACGGCTTTGTAATGCGAATGGATGGCACGGAAGAAGCTGATCAACAGCGGGATTAATACAATGACGATCCACGCGCCGTGTGTGAACTTCGTACTGGCGATGATCACAGTGGCAATGGCGGTTGTCACGGCACCGATGCCATTGACCAGCAGTTTCTTTTCCCAGTGCGGGCCCTTCTTGACGAGCCAGCGCTTGACCATACCGGCCTGAGAAATCGTGAAGGAGAGAAATACGCCGACGGCATAAAGCGGAATCAGCGCATGGGTATCGCCGTTGAACAGGATGATCAGCAAGCAGGAAAACACGCCGAGAATGATCACGCCGTTGGAGAAGACCAGCCGATCGCCCATCATGGACATTTGATGAGGCATGTAACTGTCGCGAGCTAGGATCGAGGCCAGCCGGGGGAATCCGTTGAAGCTGCTATTGGCGGCCAGGATGAGAATGATCATGGTCGAGGCCTGAACCAGGTAGTAGAGCGGACCAGTGCCGAAGGTCGCGCGTGCGATTTGGGAGACGACGGTTTCATCCTCTTTCGGTACGATGCCGAAGTAATAGGCCATGCCGCTGATGCCGATAAACAGGGTGCCGAGAATGACCGCCATGCCGATCATGGTCAGCGCAGCATTCTTCGGTTCAGGCTTCTTGAAGGCAGAAACCCCGTTCGAGATGACTTCGACACCGGTCAGGGCCGTACAGCCGGAGGAAAATGCGCGCAGGAGGAGAAACAGGGTCAATGGTTCCGCCGCCGCGATGGTGGGCAGCGGCTCAATGCGCGAGACAACACCCAACAGAATTTGAATGGCGCCGACGCCGAGCATGGCGGCGAGGGTGCCGATAAAAATATAGGTCGGGACGGCGAAAAACTGTCCCGATTCACGGACGCCGCGCAGGTTGACGACGGTCACCAGCAGGATGGCGGCCACGCAGAGCCCTTCACGGTGCGGGAGCAGGTCCGGGACGGCGGAGGTGAGCGCGGCAATACCGGCCGCGACGCTGACGGCAACGGTCAGGACGTAGTCGATCATCAAGGCCGCGGCGGCAACCAAACCGGACCATTCGCCGAGGTTGGACTTCCCGACGATATACGCCCCGCCGCCCTCCGGATATTCAAAGATAATCTGGCGATAGGACATGGTCAGAATGATCAACAGGCCGATGATGGAGAGACTGAGCGGGATGGAGTATCCCACCATCGCCGTTCCGGCCAGGGTGAGGACGAGCAGGATCTCTTCCGTGGCGTAGGCCACCGAAGAAAGAGCATCGGAGGAAAAGACGGCTAGGGCGAGTCGCTTAGAAAGGCGTTCGTGAGCGGCTTCCTTCGTCTTGAGTGGCAGGCCAACCAGCCAGCGTTTCAAGATCATGCGTCATTATGCCTCAAGTTGCAGAAGGGAGACAATGGCGCGCGATGCGCAGCACCGTGGGTGCCAGATCGCTCCTTGAGAATGTGGAGCGGCACGGGGCCGCGTGAATCGCGGGTGGATGCGAGGTGGCGTGAAGGTTCTCGACTGACCAAGGGGGTTGACAGAGACTTGGGACTTCAGTAATCTCCGGCCCTTACTTCAGGGGAGTGCCCTGCGGGCGTGAAACCGCAGGATTACAACCAGAACGGGTTACTCTTTTATCGAGGTTGTCATGTTCTAGTTCGTAATCGCTCAACAGTTACATCCGTTTCTATCCAAACTCTATCCAAGGAGGCCGGTCCATGGATTGTCAGTGGTTCACTCGCGTCACATTGCGCGCCCTCAGCGTTATCGCTGGCGGTGCGCTTGTGTGCCTCCCGCTCACCGCGTCGGCTGAGAGTCAGCTGCATGCGGATCAGGCGGTACCCCAACACACAGCAATGTCCCATCAACTCCCGTCGTGGGCGGAGAAGTTGAAGGGGCAAACGATCGTCGAAGACTCGATGGCTGGAAAGCCGGAACGGTCTGCGATGGTCGAGCAGCAGCACCAGCGGATCATGGAGCATTTGACCAATGATCCGCAGGCGCAAGCGGTCAACACGGGTATGTTCAATACCCAGACCATGATGCACCAGTACGGGGCAGGCGGTCAGGACCTTCTCTTGATGTCTGACCCGCGAGTGGAACCAGTGGCAATGACGGGTGGTGGGAAATGCCCGGCCACTGCACCGGTGAAGCAGTACAACGTCTCGGCGATCAACGTCGAAATCACGCTCAACCAGTGGCTCGATTTTTATCCAGGCTACATGTACACCCTGGATGAAAACCTCGACAAGGTCCGGGCGGAAGAAACGAAGAATCGGGAGTCGCGTGATAAGGAAGGCTTTGATCCGGGCGCGGTCATTCCCGGCGTGCAGGCCCAATGGATTCAGCCATTGACCCTTCGCGGCAACCAGGGGGATTGCGTCAAGATCAAGCTGACCAACAAGCTGGAAGGCGGCGAAGACGTTAGCCTTCACGTCCATGGCTCCAACATGGTCGTGAGCGCGACCGGGGCTGCGGCCACGACGACGAACTCCGACACCATCGTCGCAAAGGAGAAGAGCGGCGAATTCGAGTGGTATATCCATCCGAGCACGCAGGAAGGCGTACGGCAATTCCACACCTTTGCGAACGATCGCGAACTCACTGTGATGGGCCTCTTCGGCTCCTTCGTGGTTGAGCCCCGCGGCTCTGAATATCTGGAACCGTTGGGGAACGGTGATCCAACCCCGGCCACGAGCGGCTGGCAGGTGATCATCCGGAACGGAACGGGCCCGGATTTTCGTGAGTTCGTGCTGTACTATCACGAAGTCGGCGACGAAGCGTTCCGCCCCGTCAATAAGAAGGGCGACTTCCTACCGCAGCGCGATCCGTTGACCGATGCCTACCGCCCGGGTGGCCGCGCGATCAACTATCGCAGCGAGCCGTTCGGCATCAATAACATGCATGTGCAGCACGAATACTTCGGCTTCGAGGACGAGTCGATGGGGTACAGCTCGTACACCTTCGGGGATCCCTCCCCGACGATTCCGCGCTCTTATATGGGAGACCCGGCGAAGTTCCGCTTGGTCCATGGCGGATCCGAGGTGTTCCACAGCCACCATCCGCATGGCGGCACCATCCGCTGGCCGCGCAGCCCGCGCGCCATCGACGATATGAACCTTTGGACCACCAGCGCCAATGGACCGGTCAAGTACCCGGTCATTCGTGCCAAGACTGACCGTGTCGACGTCGAAGTGATCGGGCCGTCCGAAGCGTTGGACCTCGAGACCGAGTGCGGCTCGGGACTCTGCCAGCAGTTAGCCGGTGACTTCCTCTTCCATTGCCACGTGGCGCACCATTATGTGGCGGGCATGTGGGGCTACTGGCGCGTGTACAACACCCTGCAGCAGGGTGATATGCGGAACGATGTGATGCCGGATCTGCGTGAGTTGCCGGATCGCAAAGGCCGCATCAAGACTCCGATTACCTCGGATAAGTTAGTGGGCCAGACCGTCGATTGGTTCGGCAAGGCCTTCAAGATTGTCGACAAGGGCAAGAGCGATTGGAAGTCCAATCCTGCCACCATCACCATCAAGGATTGGGTGGAAATGCAGTTGCCCACCATGGGCAAGCCTGGTCACAAGAACGACGAAAAGGGCCAGACGATTTCCTACGATGCCACCGTGTTGGATTGGGCGTGGGAAGGCACTCGTGCGATGAGCGAGCCCGAGAGCACGATCGACAATCCGAAGTACCGGTCCTCTCATCCGGGCAAGCGGCACCCGATTACGTTTGAGCCGTTGACGGGAAAGGTGGCGTGGCCGCATTTGACGCCGCACTTCGGCAAGCGCGTGATGTTCTCGCCGAACCACGTCGGTGCGCCCTGGCTGGAGATGATCCGCCGGGATGCGAACGGCGAGGAGAGTGTGGATCAGGCATTGCCTGGTGAAAATGGAAATTGGAGCCTTTGCCCGGCCAATGCCGGACGGAAGAACTACAATGTCCACTTCATCAAGCTCCCGATCACGATTGCCAAGAAGACGGGCAAGGAGCCGGCCGTGGTCGATCCGAACGGATTGATCTTCGTGCTCCATGAAGAGGAAGCCGACGTTCGTAAGAACGATGACTTGAAGTATCCCCTGGTTGTCCGCGGTAACATCTACGATTGCGTGGATTGGACGCTGACGAGCGAGTGGGATGACGACGACTACACGAATTTCCAGTCGTCGAAAATCAATACACATTGGCATTTCCTGCAGTTCGACAATCAGGCATCCGACGGCGTGATCACCGGGTTCTCGTACGAACAGTCGGTGCGGCCGTTCACGATGTTGGAAAAGAAGAACCCAAAGGGACTGCCGGTTCCGATGAATACCGTGTTCACCGCCGCCGCCAAGAAGGGCGCGACGACGATTACGGTGAAGAATGCCAAGCAATTCCATGTCGGCACGCTGCTGTTGGTGGGTGCAGATAATGTGAAGGGCAATGAAATCTCCCGTATCAAGGCGATCAACGGCAACACGATTACCTTGGCCAAGGGCCTGAAGCACGATCACCCGGCCAACGACATCGTGACGGTCGAGTTCGTGCGGCAGCGGTTCTGGGTCGATGCGGACGTGGGAACCGTGTTCTGGCACGACCATGCGTTCGGGGCGACCACGTGGCCGCATGGTGGATTCGGGACCTTCATTGCCGAGCCGGTGGGCTCGACCTATCATGACCCGAAGACCGGAAAATTGGTGTGGAGCGGACCGATCGCGGACATTCATACCAACGAGCCGGTGGGCCATGGCGTGAACAATAGCTTCCGCGAGTTGATGGTGCAGGTGCACGATACCGTGCCTCACACGGTCAACATCGTGACGGCGGGCAATCCTCCTGGGCAGCCGATCGAAGTGGCACTCGAGGCAGGGAAGACCGTGTCCTTTGCCATGCCGGAGAAGATTTACATGACGCCGATGCCGTTCCTGAACGGTGGAACGCACACCACGGGAAGCGGCTTAAACTTCAGAGCGGCGCCGATTGCACAGCGGTTGGCGACGAATCCTGATGTGTCACAGGTCTTCAACAGCCAGATCCATGGCGATCCGTACACGCCGACGCTCCGTGCCTATGTCGGCGATACGATGGTATTCCGTCTCTTGCACACGCTCATGAATGAGTCGATGGTCTGGACGTTGTCCGGCCACACCTTCTGGACTGAGCGGTATGCTTCGGATGCCAATCGGAAGAACTCCATCCACATCGGCATTGCCGAGCGCTACGACCTCGTGGTGCCGGAGGCGGGTGGAAGCCGGCACTTGGCTGGCGACTACATTCACTTCAATGGCCGGTCCTCGAAGTTCTCCGAGGGCGGCTGGGGTATCATCCGAGTGTTGGATAAGGAGCAGGGAGATTTGAAGAAACTGCCCGCAGGCTTCTCCAACAAGGGTGAAATGCCCAAGGCCTTGCCGGTGTGCCCCGGCGATGCGCCGGTGAAGCACTTCAACGTGGTCGCGATGGATTTCCCTGGTATGAAGTTCAACGCGAAGGCGCCGAACGAAATCGAAGTCGACTTCGAGCGCAAGATTCTCACGACCAATCCTGAGGCGAAGATTTATGCCTTGGAGGAGGACGTGGCAAAGGTGGCCGGTGGAACGCAGCCGATGCCGTTGACCCTGCGGGTGAATGCGGGCGACTGTGTCAAGGTTCATCTCAAGAACAAGATGAAGGAGAGCAAGGCCTCCTTCTCGGCGATCGGTCTCGCCTTCGATCCGAAGGATTCTATGGGGGCGAACGTCGGAAACAATCCAGGTGATCAGACGGTGGTCCCTGGAGGTGAGCGCGACTACACCTATTACGCGGATCCTTTCAACGGGGAAACTGCGTCGTTGGTGTGGGATTGGGGCAATGTGATGACCAATCCGCGGAACGGCTTGTTCGGGGCCATCGTGGTCGGTCCGAAGGGATCGAAGTATCGTGACCCGAAGACCGGTGCCGACCTGTCCACCAAGAACGCGTGGGCAGCCGATGTCATCATTGACCGGTCCATCCCGGGCAATGAAATGCGCGCGAACTACCGTGACGTGGCGTTGTTCTTCCAGGACGAAGACAACATCATCGGCACGAGTTTCATGCCGTATGTGCAGAATGTGGCGGGTTTGACCGGCGTCAACTACCGGTCGGAGCCGTACAAGTTCCGCGAGGAACAGGGGTGTTCGCTCGGGAAGGTCTTCCAGCCGTGTAAGGCGGACAAACCGGAAGATCCTGCAACCCCGATCATCGAGGCCCATGCCGGCGACCCGGTCCGCATCCACGTGCTGGGCGTGAGCAATGAGCAGAACGGCATGTTCAGCGTCGAAAAGCACGAGTGGCCGATTGAGCCGTTCATGCGCGGCGCCGACCAGATCAGCGTCGTCGAGTACTCCGGATCGGAGACGATCGATGCGTTTATTCCGTCTGCCGGTGGCATGTACCGCCTGCCCGGAGACTATGTGTACAGCAACCAACGGTTGCCGTATTCCCAGTCGGGACAGTGGGGATATGTCAGGGTGTTGCCGTCCGGTGACACCAGGCTGTTGCCGCTGACCGGTACCGGTGCTGGAACCAAGAGTGCGGAAGTGGACCAGCCAATGATCCACGCGATACCCGTCGCGTCAAAGTAGGCTGCGTACATCTCTCACGAGGCGACGAGGGGGGAGCCCGAAAGGGCTCCCCCCTTTTGTTATGAGACGGGGATTGTGTATGATCGGAAAAATGCCGACATGCAGGTTGGCGCACGTCCTGTACACGAAGGCCTCGTTGTTGAGGAGACTATATATGCGAATGATTAGACTCGCTCTTTTTGCTGCTCTGAGTGTTTTCTCTTCTCCATCATGGGCTTATGAGGAAATGACCGTCGTGGATGGTGGTAGTATCACCGGGACGGTCACGATGACGGGGGGGAAACCGACTCCGAAAGGATATAACCTGATCACGTTTCCAGATCCTGTGTATTGCGGGCGTATTTCAACCGGGACGGGTTGGAGAATCCTCGATGAATTTTCAGTGACTTCAGGAAGTGGATTAAAGGATGTGGTTGTGCTCCTGACGGACGCCACGAAGGGCAAGCCGTTCACATTCGAACCGCTCACGATCGAGGCGCGAGACTGTCGCTTTCTCCCGTTTGTCACGGTCGTCAGAGACGGTTCCGAGGTGACGGTCATGAACATGGATCCGGTCATGCACGACATTCAAGCCTACGAAACGTCCCAACTCGGCCCGCGCGTGCTGTTTAACACGCCGCTGCCCATGAATCCCCATCACAAGCGGTTTGTCACGGCGGAAAGCCATGAGCACTTGGCCGGTGAGCCCGTGAAGGAAGCGATTCACATGACGAAGGGGCGCCGCATTTTTGTGATGCAATGTGGATTTCACGCCTATATGGAGAGCTGGGGAATGGCGGTCGACAATCCCTATTACGTGCTGACCACCGACGGCGGCACCTTTACGCTCACCGATGTGCCGCCAGGCGACTACACCCTGATGGCGTGGCACCCGGGATTGGGGACGATGCTACAGAAGAAAGTCACGGTTACGGAGAAGGGGATATCCACGGTTGATTTCGCGTTTGAGGCTCCGAAAGGGCGGCGTAGCGTCCATGAGATTGAGCATAATCCGCATTACGGACCGGAGTCGCTTGGGAAGCTTGTCGATATCCGCCCGACGCTGGAACGGCAGGTTCCGTAGCCGCGTGTGAATGACAGACAAGGAAGGTCATCATGCTGAATCGAACTCAGAAGATTCATTCCTTCGCAGTGGCTGTGCTGATGTGGCTGGGGCAGGTCGTGTCGCCGGTTGGAGCCTATGAAGTGATCGACGTGCAGCACGGCGGCACATTGGATGGGACGATCACGCTGGCCGGTGCGATTCCTGAGCCCAAAGGGTTCAATCTCATCACATTCCCGGACCCTACCTATTGCGGGCGGATCTCCAATGGCAAGGGGTGGCGCTTGCTCCACGACTTTATCGTGGCCCCGGAGGGCGGGCTGAAGAACGCGATTGTCACGCTCGAAGGTGTTGAATCGGGTAAACCATTTGATATGTCGGTGCCGTTGATCGAAGCTCGGGATTGCATGTTCCAGCCCTGGATCACGATCGTGCGGAACGGGCATGCGGTGGAAGTGGTGAACATGGACCCCGTGATGCACGACATCCAAGGCTATGAAACCTCGCCGGAGGCGGGGGCACGAGTGTTGTTCAATACCCCGCTGATTTTGAATCATCAACATCAACGCGGCAACATGCGCGCAATCCATAATCATGCGCCGGGAAAATCGCTGGTTGGCCCAATTTACTTGAACAAGGGTCGTCGGACCTTCTACATGCAGTGCGGCTTCCACGCGTACATGGAAAGCTGGGCCATGGCCGTGAACAATCCGTATTATGCGGTGACGGATGAGCAGGGGGCGTTCAGGCTCGAGAACATCCCGCCGGGCACCTATCAAATGGTGGTCTGGCATCCACAGGCAGGGCCAGGGGTCACCCGCACCATTACCATCGCTCCGGATGGAACCACGACTGAACGCGTGGCGCTACCGGCTCCGAAGGGAAACCGTACCGCTTACAAAGTCATGGACAATCCACGGTTTGGTCTTGAATCGCTCGGTCATCCGGTGGAGATCGAGCCGTTGGTGGAGCATCAGCACTAGGCGAGTTTGGGGAAGAGCTCGGCAATGGGCCCTGCTGGGCTGCTTGTCGATGAGCCTGTGTCTGGCATGTGCCGCAAGCACCTGGGCACACGAGCCTGCCTCAGTGGCTTCGGCTCCTCCAGCGGTCGAGTTCTCTGCGTCGCTGGTCAAGCGGGTGGAGGGGCGCCGGTTTGAGGCACAGGTGTTTGCTAAGAGTGATCGCCTACGGCTGGAGTACAAGTATGCGATCAAGACCGAACTCGGCTATTCCAGCATAGAAATCATACGATTGGACAAACGCGAGTCGTGGTTTGTGCTGGCCCAGCGCCGGCAAATTCTCTCGGTTCCCATCAAACCGGAGGAAATCCTGCCGATTCAGCCCAGCCTTCCTGGAGAAAAGAGTCGCACGCTGGTGGGAGATGCCATCACCACCGGGCGTCCCTCCCAACTCTACGACGTGCGCGTGGACTATAACGGTCGGGACGAGCGGTTCTACGAGTGGGTGGATGCCGAAACGGGAATCGTGCTGAAGCTGGTCAGTCAGGACCGTGATTGGTCTGTCGAATACGTGCGGATCCGGCTCTCTCCGCAACCGGACTACTATTTTGAGGTGCCGACCGGGTATCAACGTTGGGTTCCACCATCTTTGCCGCGTGAACGAGGATAAGGAGCCTGCGACGGTCAGGAAGGGATTTCATGGTGCTGCAGAGTGAGAAGCATTCGGATGGAGGCTGGAGACGGTGTGTGGCCATGGCCCTGTTGTCGTTGTTGCTGATGGGGGGGGGGGCCGAGACATCCATGGCGAGTTCGGTGAAGGAGGTGCAGGCGGCCTTCGACAAGAAACATTATCAGGAGGCCCTGGATCTCATTGAGCAGATCACCAAGGAGAAGGAGGCTCAACCGGATATTCGTCGGCTGAAGATTCGGTCGTTGATCTTTCTGGGCAAGCCGAAGGATGCCTTGGCAGACTATGACCGGCTTGAACAGGACCTGAAACAGGAAGATCGAGCCCTTCTCAGAGAGGTCTCGCTGGGATTCATCTATGTGCTCCTAAAGGATATGCGCGAACAGATGCGCGGGGCTGCCTACACGGCGTTGAAAGATGTGGATTCCCCGGAAACCATTCCTTCATTGGAGGATGGTCTGAGTGATGGGTCTGGATTGGTGCGTGCCCTTGCGGCGGAGGCTCTTGGAAAGCTCGATGCCGGGCGACGGTCGCCACGATTGCGGAATGCCCTGGAAGACCAGGCCGGTCTGGTGAAGGCCACGGTGCTGAAGGCATTGGGGAAAAGTCACGACCGCTCGGTGATTCCGCTGTTAGAAAAGGCGCTGAAGGACGAACAGCCGGTCGTGCGGCTGGCTGCTGCCGGTGCGCTCTATCATGCCGGTCAATCCGCCATGTGGGATGTCGTTCAAAAGGCAGCCTCGGCTCCAAATCCCGAGGAGCGCGCCTCAGCCCTGCGGATGGTGGGTGAATTGAAGGATGCACGGGGATTGCCGATCCTTCTGGAAGCGATCACCAATACGCAGCCTTCAGTGCGAGGCGCTGCGGCATCGGCGTTGGGAGAACTTGGAAAGGTTCAAGGCATTCCCGCTCTGGAACAGGCCCTAGAGGACAAGATTCCCGCCGTGAAAACTTCGGCGGCCATCAGTTTGGGCGAATTGGGCGTGAAGGATTCTCTGGTTGCGTTGAGGAAGGCCTTGGCTGATCGCAATCCGGTCGTCAAGGCCGCCGTGGTATCGGCGCTCCTTCGGGTTGACGAACCATTCGAGTCCATTGCCGAAGACCTGTATGGACTCGCGCAGAATAACGATCCGGGAACACGCTCGGCTGCCGGGAAGGCTGCCGGTAGGGCTCATGGGGTCAATACCAGAGCCGCGGTGGAATTTCTCGGCGGACTCCTGAAGGATCCGATTCCCCGTCCACGCATTGCTGCGGCACGGGCGCTGGGGCAAATCGGCGGGGCCGAAGTCTTGCCGATGCTGAAAGCCGCCTTGCACGACGAGGATGATGCAGTCCGTGCGACGGTTGGCGGGGCCATTGTCCGGATCTTGGGGCGCACGAAGCCCCTGCCCAGCCCTGTGAAATCATAGTTCCTCCGGGATAG
Source organism: Nitrospira sp. (assembly GCA_016788885.1). Lineage (NCBI taxonomy): Bacteria > Pseudomonadati > Nitrospirota > Nitrospiria > Nitrospirales > Nitrospiraceae > Nitrospira > Nitrospira sp. The sequence goes on from JAEURX010000065.1 coordinate 32,139, forward strand.
GGTCGGCTGGTTTTGAAGTTGACAGTGCGAGTTGGATTCCAGTATAGAGAAATGTTCAGGGGCCTAGTCGTGGTCGAGGGAGAGCCACGTCAAGTAATGAGTACTGTTAAAACAAGGGGTTACAGTCACCAGCCCTTGTGATTGTGTGGTGACGACGTAGTTGGCCGGTTAATGTTCATTACAAGGAGGCAGTGACATGAAGAAGGGTGCGATGAAAGTAGTGTTCGGCGTTGCGGCCGCAGCATTTTTGGCTGCGCCCCTCACCTCATTTGCCGGAGGCACGATCGCGGGGAAAGTGACCTATCCCGGGAAGGCAGAGCAGAAGGAATTTTCCTTCGCCAAGTTCCCGAACCCGAAGTTTTGTCCGAAGAACCCCAACAAGAGCCTCATGGACGGCGATAAGCGCTTCCTCAAGACCATCGAAGTGGCGAAGGATGGTGGCTTGAAGGGTGCGGTTGTGGCCGTGGTCGATATCGAAGATCAGGCTTTCCAGGATGGTTTCAAGGGGACGGACGTCACGGCGGAATTCTGTGAATTCTTGCCGTTCAGCGGCGTCGTGGTGAACAACAAGAATTTCCGCGCTGAGAACAAGGATGCGGATCCTGATGATCCCAAGTCCGTCCTGGGCGTGTTGCACAACCCGCACAGCTTCACGGTGAAGGGCTCCACCTCGGCCACCGGTTTCAACATCGGTTTGGCCAAGAAGGGTGACAAGCTGGAGAAGCCGGTGACCTTCCGTGGCGGCGCCGAAAAGGCTGGCTACTATCGGTTGCAGTGCGACCAGCATGAGTTCATGCAATCTTTCTTCTTGCCGGTCTGGAATCCGTACCATGCAGTGGTGAAGGATGACGGTTCGTTCGAGATCCCGGGCGTGCCTGCCGGCAAGCACAAGGTGGTTGTTTGGCACCCGTTCGTCGGCAAGGGCAAGCTGAACGAATTCGAGATCGAGGTAGCCGAGGGTGGAACGGCAAACTTGAAGGCTGAAATCAAGTAGTCGTTTCCGTTTAGATGTGATGCGGGGATATCCCGCTCGGAGAGGGGCAGTGGTTCACGGTTGAGCCACTGCCCTTTTTCTTTGCGTGCCGCTGCCCTCCTCGGGTATTCCTCCAGATGCAGAGGCGTTTTCGCTGCATCCGCTTCGCCGAAATAGCTCGCTAGGTGGCTTTCATGAATAGGTAGTTGAAGTGGTCGTGCCCGCCAATGGCTCGCCTTGCGTTTCCCTTTCTGAACTCGGTAAGATGCCCAATTTATACGCCATATTATCGAAGTGGGGGATCTGTGCCTCGCGAATTGTCTCTCGCCGAAGTGTTCCAGTTGGGCTACTACTGGGAAACAAAAATTCTCTTAACTGCCGTGAAGTTAGACGTCTTTTCGTTGCTCGACGGTCAAGGACGCAGCGCGGCGGAACTCGCTAAACAGCTTGGTGCCGACACACGTGCCTTGGAATTGCTCCTGAACGCTTTGGTGGCTATCCGGCTTCTCGCTAAGAACGAAACAGTCTACGCAAACACGCTGGTGGCACAGACCCATCTGGTCAAGCATGGGCCACAGTATGTCGGGCATTTGCTCCTGCTGCATGATGCCGAGTGGGACAACTGGGGCAAGTTGGAGGAGGCCATCAAAACAGGCCGCTCACCCGTGTCCCGCCATGTGTTCGAGACGGATCCGGCGTTAGGCGCCAATGTTTTGTCCGTCCTGCATCGAATCGGGCAGCAGAGTGGGCCGGATTTGGCGAAGCGTCTGGGGCTCGGTCAGGCTCGGACCATTCTGGATTTAGGCGGTGGGGCGGGAACGAATGCCATCGCATTCTGCCGGGTGTATCCGACCCTGTCTGCCACCGTGTTTGATCTGGCGACGACCCTTCCGTTGACGGAGCGAACGGTGAAGGAGGCGGGGCTTGAGGGTAGGATTGCGCTGAAGTCCGGCGATTTTAATCGTGACTCCCTCGGGGGGCCTTACGACGTGGTGTTGATGTCGGACATCCTGCACTACCAGAATCTGGCGACCAACGCCGCACTGGTGAAGAAAATTCATGCCCACCTGAATCCCGGTGGACGCTTGGTCATCAAGGATCGGTTTCTCGACGCATCCGGCACGAGTCCGGCGTGGACGGCGGCCTTTGCGGTGCACATTCTGGTGAACACCGAACAGGGGGGCTGTTACCGCACGGCTGAGGCCATGCAGTGGATGCATGACGGGGGATATACCTCGGTCGAAGAAATTGAACGGACTGCCGTGGTGCAGGGGTTTAAACCGCAGGCGGAGTAGGAACAGCGATGTTTGAATTTCTCCGACAGCCGGGATTTTTCGGGACTCATGCCACGATGGGAGCGGATCTCAGTCAGTTGATGGCGACCCTGTTTACTGCGTTGTTCATCCTTGGCTGGGTCCAGGGCAAACAGCATCGTGGGCACCAGCACCACTGGTTGATGCTCGGTGGAATGGTCACGATGGTGGGGTTTTTTACCGCCTACTATCTCTTCCGGCAGTTGGGCGTGCTGGCGTTTGAAGGGAAAGAAGGATTCGGCGGGTCTCAGGCTCTTTACGACTACGTGTTTATTCCCGTCCTGACGGTGCATATCATTTTAGTCATTATCGGGCTGGTCATGGCGGTCTATATGATCGTCCTGGGGTTTCGATCTCAACAGATCCTCAGTGGCACACGGAGCTTGAGCGCGTCGCTTTTGCAAACATCCTGGAAGAAAGTCAGCCTGATCTTTGTCGCTCTGACGGTCGTGGTGATGTTCTTGTTCGGGACGCGGGTCATGTCTGCCGGATTTTCCATGCGCAAGTTGGAGGTCTACCTCGGGTTTCTCGTCCTGGTGGCAATCGTCTTTGCGGTGGAAATGGGCATTCAGCGTATCTGGCCGGATGGTGGCCAGCGGCATCGCGCGCTTGGTCGGTTCACGATGATTGTCTACTGTATCTTGTTTCTGACGGGAACCTTTACCTACGCCATGTTGTATATCTTGTATCCTGGAAAAATCGGGTAGGGGTACTGAATCGAAACGGGGAGCGAGTCGCGGGTTATGCTTGTATGCGGGTGCGGCGGTTGGATGCATACCGAGGGGGTGGATGAGCGACTCTCGCAAGAGGGGCAGCCTGCCTGGTTTGTCCGGACGGAGTGTCGTCCGTGTCGCTGGGTGGTTGGTGTCGACGTCCCCGCAGGACAAGCCGACGGGCTCGTCGATCGAATACTGTGGTCCGATGATGCGAAGCATCGCTTGGATCGCGTCCCGCCCTATGCCGTGCCGCTGTTACGTGAGTTGGTGGAGGGGTTTGCCAAGGCCAGGCAGCAGAGGGTGATCACCTACGATCTGATCGACCAGGCGCAAACCGGCGATGTTGTCTCCTGGGATCCCGACGCTGAACAGCGGTTGGCCAATGTGCCGGCGCCCGTTCGCGCCATGGCACGGGTTGAATTGGAGCGTACGGCCGTCGACCGTGGCGCGCGTGTCGTGACGGTGGCATTGATGGAAGAAGTCAAAGCGCGATACTTCGGCATGGCTGCTCAGAAACAATAAGGTGCAAGGAGCTTAGGGAGCGGTGGAGGATGGCATGAGCCCTCTCCATTTGTACCGTATCGTATAGATTATGCTGCATCGATTGGCTTTACGGGTGCTTCCCAGTTTGACGCTGGCCGTCACAGAAGATTCGGTTCGTAAGCGCAAACGTCTCGTGATGTTTGTCCCCGGGTTGGTGGCGTTTGCGGCCTATCGGGCGGCAAAGCAAGGGTTTTCGCTTGCCGACCCAGTGACATTGTTGTTGCTGTGCGGTCTGGTCTCCATGGCCACGGCCTTGTGCGCTTATCGTGTTGGGCGGGTCGTGCCGTTTCGAGCGTTACTTGCTGCGGATGGAGCGCGGAGGATCGGTTGGATTGTCGCCTGGATCGGGTTTGTCTACGGCGTGCAGTTGTCATTGCTGGTGCTGGCATTGTTATGGCTGGTGGGATACGACTATGCCAAACATCCCGATGGGCCGGCGATGATGGCCCTGATTATCCCCAGCTCGGCGGTGGCCCGAGACGCCTTTGAGATCGGGTATGTACGGTGGCTCGAGGCGAGCGGGCGGCCCTTCGCGACGTTTCCGGATGGCGCGGCGCTTTGGGGGTTGCTGCAACGGACTGACCAGCAGCTTGTTGTCTGGGTGATGGCCGGCATTCTGGGATGCGTGAGTCTATCGGTGTTGACGGCAACATTCGTCGGTGGGGATCTGGCAGTGTTCTGTCAAGCAGGTGTGGTGACGCTGGCGGCAGGGACGGTCAGTCTCTTGGCATTTTTTGCCGGGCAGGCAGAGCGAGGGGCGTGGATACCCAGGCTGGCCGCAGCTCAATGGAGTGAACTCCTCAAATTCTGGTGGTGGCCGGGATTGGCCTTTGCCGCCACGTACTACCTGGTGTTGGTGGGTACTGGGCTGTATGTGTTGCGGCAGCCGATGCTTTCCACGGGATTCCTGTCCTCTATCGCCGGGCTCGTTGGTGGCATGATGTCGTTGTATTGTTACTACCTCGGCAACCGACGCGAGATTGAAAGCCGTCAGCCCGGAGGGGTTCCCGATGCCTTGCTGCGTTGCCCGTTTGTCATGGGTATCTTAGGCAAGTCTCGCGAAACCATTGCCGATACGGCGCTGAGTGAATCTGCAACGGTCTTTGAAAAGAATAGCCAGAGAGTGTCGTCATGACGAAACGTGTATCGGTTCCGTTCGTGATTGTGCTGGTGCTGTGCGGATTCCTGTCGGGCTTCAGTGCGCTGTTCGTCGGTCCGCCATCGCTGATGGCTGCGGACCCGTCGACCGATGTGTATTTCCACACCCCGGGTGTCCCGAGCGGCCCTTCGGCGCCCACGGCGAATGACAACCACTACCCGCAAGTCGGCTCGCTCGATAGTCGGTTGCTGATGTGGTTCATCATTCAACAGCATACGTATTTTGGCGGGTTTGTGCTCGCGCTGCCGATCTTTTGCGTGTTGTTGGAATTGTTGGGAATGGCCGCGAAGAATCCCGCCATGGCCTTACGGTACGATGGTTTGGCCCAGGACCTGCTCAAGGTCGCGCTGCTGGCCCTCTCCGTCACCGCCGTCGTCGGCAGCGTGATGCTGACGATGTTTGTCACGCTGTACCCCAGTTTCATGCAGTACATGGGAGGTACCTTCAAGGGGATGATGCCGCTATATGCGCTGGTGTTCGTCGGAACCACCGCGCTGACCATTGTGTATTACTACAGTTGGGACCGGATGGCGGCCCCCGGCTCGAAATGGGTGCATCTGTCGATCGGCGTAATCGCGGTGGTGTTCGGCACGTCCCTCTTGTTACTGGCGAATGCGTGGTCTGCTTTCATGATGGCGCCGTCGGGAGTTGATGGGCAGGGGCGTTATTTGGGGAACCCCTGGCATTTGCTGCGGTCGGCACTGTGGAATCCGTTGAACCTCCATCGATTTTTGGCGGATATCATGTCGGGCGGCGCGGTGGTGCTGGCCTACGCCTGTTATCGATTCTTTTCCGGGAAAAGTCAGGAAGAGCGTGCGTACTACGATTGGGTTGGCTACGTGTTTCTGTTTGTGACGGTCTGCGCCCTGTTGCCGATGCCTTTTGCGGGGTATTGGTTGATGCGGTCTGTCTATGCTTACAGTCAGAGTATGGGTGTCACAATGATGGGCGGCCTCCTGACCTGGTTGTTTGTGGTGCAGGCGTTGCTGATCGGCGCCCTATTTCTCGGCGTAAACTATTATCTCTGGCAAAGTATGGGACGGATTCGCGGCGGGGAACGGTACCAACCCTACTATCAGTACCTGCTGTTGGCCCTCACCGGATGTCTGTTTATCTGGCTGACGCCGCACACGTTGTTGACGACCGGCACCGAAGTGAAGGCTATGGGCGGGGCTCAGCACCCGGTCATCGGCAATTACGGGGTGATGTCCTCGAAGAACGGGGCGGTCAACGTGATGATCTGCATCACAGCCTTGAGTTACATCTACTACCGTCGTGCGAATCGGACGATGACGATCTCCTGGGCGCGGGCTGGGAATATCGCATTAGGGGCACTATTCGGCCTTGGCGTGGCCCACATCATCGGCTTGTCGATCTACGGCTTTTATCTGCCGGCGAGTCTCCGTGTGGCGTTGTCGGGGCCGCAAGCGGTGACGACGCTTCTGGTGGTTGCGATAGGATTGCTACTCAATCGGCGTATGTTGCGTGGCGCGACCATTCATGGCCCTGTGCAATGGGGATTCATCTCGATTCGAGGGATGGTCGGGCTGTTCGGGTTGGCCGCAGCATTTACGTGGGTAATGGGGTTGATGGGATATATTCGTTCATCGGGCCGGTTGGCGTGGCACGTCAATGAGTTGATGCCCGATACTTCCCCGTGGGCATTTACCCCGACGCTCGGCTTTGCGGCGAAGATGGTGACAATCAACATGGTGCTCTTCTGGGGGGCGGTATTTTTCCTGTTCTGGGTATGCCAACGCGGGCAACAGCCGGTGATGCATGAGGATGTGAGTGCGGAGAAAGAGGCGGGCTTCTTGCCGTCTCCTTCGCATGAAGGATAGGTAGGTGTATGAGGAGTGCAGCGATGGGAATGAGAATGTTAGTCTGGGCGATAGGGTTGCTGGGATTGTGTGTCGTGGTTGCGCACGACGGGTCTGCGTATGCAGGCGAGTCAGGAGTGTTGGTCCTAGAGGATTTCCAATCGGCCGACCAAGGGGGATTTCCGGTTGATTGGCAACATGAGAACCAGCGTAGTCAGGCCAAGGGGCGGGACGCCTATAAGATTCAATCCGAAGATGGCCAGAAATTTCTCGCAGCGAAGGATGCGGGCCAACGTATCAAGAAACGCAAAATTGATTGGGACCCTAAGGCCTATCCGGTCCTGACCTGGCGGTGGCGCCTCCACAAGGCTCCGAGCAACTCAGAACCGGTTGCCGCCCTGTATGCCTCCTTGGATACTGATCTCATGTTCATTCCCGTATTCACCAAATACATCTGGAGCGCCGGCAAGCCGGTGGGGACGTTTGTCGAAGGCGGTATGTTCAGTGGCTCGGAGTTAGTCGTGCAGAGCGGGGTGTTGCCGGTCGGGGAATGGGTCGAGGAGCGGGTGAACGTGTACGAAGATTTCAAGCGCATTCACAAGCATGAACCACAGGAAAAAGCCTGGGGCATCTCGTTGTTTGCTGCTCCGGGGGTGGAGATCGATTTCGGCGCGGTGACGGTTGGTCCGGCTAAGTAAGCGATGTAGGCATCTGAGGTAATGAGGTCTCTGTGGCCGCGATAAATCGACCATCGACCAGCACGTTGTTTGACGTGGTGTTTGGCGTCGTCGTGATGGGGACGGTCGGAGCATTGATCGGCACCTTTCTTGGGTCGGCATCCATTCCAGTGACCTCCGGTGTCGGGGTGCTTCTTGGCGCGGTGGTCGGCTTTCTTGGCGGCCGTCGATTTCTGGCCAGCATTTTGGTCGGCACGGTGCTGGGGGGGGCGCTCGCTTGGATGATTGCCGGGGTTGAAAAGATCTCTTTTGGGGCAGGTGCCGGTGCGGCCATGGGCGGCTTTCTTGGCGTGCAGATTTCGATGTTGTTGGATGTGCGGGCAGCGAGAAGGGCTGCGCTGGTAGCGGAAGGTGAGGACGCCGGCGCGGCCCACTCGGCAGTGACCAAATCATGAGGTGTAAGTAAGGCGATGGAAAACCGGGGTGTGCTCATCGGATCAATTATCTTCGTATTCGGATCGTTCATTCTGATGATCGGGGGGTTGGTCTACGAATCGTATAAGGCCAAGCAAATGCGCCAATTGGCCCTCTCCATCACGACAGAAGCCAAGCCCGTGGCGGCCCCTGTCGCGCAGGATTTTTCGATGTACAAGACATTCATCGGGGATGATGGTCGGGAGATGGTCCAAATTTCCGAAGGCCCGTTCGTGATGGGTAGTCGCGATAACGATAGTGATCCGGATGAAAAGCCGGAGCATCAAGTCTATTTGAAGACCTACTTCCTGGATAAGCACGAAGTGACACAGGATACGTACGATCGGTTTCTCAAGATGACGAAGCGGGTGAAGCGTAAGATCGAAGTATTTGAGGACGATCCAGCTAAGCTGCTCAAGCCTGAATACCCTGCAATCGCCGTGACGTGGGATGATGCGGAGGCCTACTGCAAATGGGCGGGAAAGCGGTTGCCGACTGAGGCGGAATGGGAAAAAGCCGCTCGCGGCGAGGGGAAACGTCGTTACGCCTGGGGCGAGGAGTTTGTTTCAGGATATGCGAACATCGACGGGGCCGAAGACGGGTTTCGGTATCTCGCCCCCCCGGGTTCGTTCGAATCCGGACGCAGTCCTTACGGGGTCTACGATATGACGGGCAACGTCGGTGAATGGGTTGCCGATGTCTATGATGAAAATTTTTATCGAGCCTCACCGTACCGGGATCCCAAGGGGCCGGATCAGGGCGAGCAGCGAATCATTCGCGGTGGTTCCTGGCGAGAAACGAAGCGAAATGTGCGCTCATCCAAGCGCTTCCAGGCGAAGCCGTGGCGGCATGACATTACGGTTGGGTTCCGGTGCGCGAAGGATGTCGACGTCGACACGGTGGCGAAGTAGTCGATTACGGCATGCTGGAAACCCGCTTTAAAGTTGTCTTCCTTCTTGCGGTCCTTCTTGCCGCAAGCTTGCCCATCATCGCCATTCTTCGTGGGACGATTTCCACTCCATTTGAGGCGAACTCAACGCATTCTGACGAGGAGGCGGTAGGCATCGCTGCAGATGCGGTTGCCCCTGAGGAGCCTTTGCAGGAGGAGCTCGTTGTTATCCCTGCGGGGCCATTTATTCGAGGAACGAATCAGGGCGGGTTTGATGAGCAGCCGGAGCGGAAGATCTATCTCGATGAATTTCTCATCGATCGTTATGAAGTGACGAATGCGCAATATGCGGCCTTTGTGAAGGCCACTGGCCACCGAAAATCAGGTCCGCCCTCCCGCTATGCGAAGAACACGGGGCGTATGCGTGGCGTCAATCAGCCGGCGGTCTACGTCTCGTGGGAGGACGCCAAGGCCTACTGTGAGTGGCGAGGGCGGCGATTGCCGACCGAGGCTGAATGGGAGAAGGCGATGCGTGGTCCCGACGGTCGTTTGTGGCCGTGGGGCAACGTCGAAATGCCCGGTGGTGCGAATTGGGCTCGGATTGACGATGGGTTTGAGGTGGCGGCTCCGGTGGGACGAGTGCGTAGCGATGCTAGTCCCTATGGAGTGATGGATGGAGCTGGGAACGTGATGGAGTGGGTGGAGGATTGGTATCTAGAAGGGGCCTACGCCGCAGCTTCTGAACGGAACCCAGAAAGTCCTGAATATGGAACGTACAAGGTATTGAGGGGAGCGGGATACACCAGTTCAGGATCGGACTTGCGTATCACCGCTCGCAGTAAAATGATGGCAGATTTTCGGGACGAAACGATTGGGTTCCGTTGTGCTCAATCCAGCGTAGGGAAAGGGCGTGCGTTCGAGGGCGAGAAGGTTGAGAAAATCATAGGAAATCAAAGTAATAGAGGATCAGAAACACGGCCAAAATGATATTGACAACCATACCGGCCAAAACTATAATGTCGAACACTTTTGAGTTTTTTGCCATAAAAATCCCTTTAAAAATCAGATAGGTGAGGGATTTTGATTAACACAGCATAGTTGGTGTGTCAATTTAAAATACGTACTTAAACCGTTGGGGGAATCAAGATGGAAGCTGCTCAGGACGACGTCTCAATCAAGATCGGGAAAATGATTTTCTACATCACCCTGGCAGT
>JAEURX010000066.1 GCA_016788885.1 Nitrospira sp.
CCCGTGTAGTTGGAACATTCCCAGGGGCCGGAGGATTCTGCGCCAAACACAGGCAGCACGAACAGAACAGCACTCATTCCCATGGCGAGCGAGATGAACCATTGCCGAAGGGATTCCAATCGGTGTGTCGTAAGACGTACCATGACGCTCCTCCCTGGCTAGCTATCGTTAGCCTATCATGGCTCTGACGGTGATGGAAGGCCAGATCCGGCCCGTAAAGAGGGAAACGAACGACTGCGTCGTCGGTTGACAGAAGTGGTGTGGGACGTGTGCCACGACGTAGGCAGACATACGGAAAGGAGAAGGGACTATGGCAGAAAAGCAGGTGATTGCGGTGGTCGGGGCGACCGGGATGCAAGGCGGCGGGTTGGTGCGGGCGATATTGGCCGATCCTGCCAGTGGGCTGACAGTGCGCGCGTTGACCAGGGATGTCCATTCGGATAAGGCCAAGGAGCTTGCCCGGCTCGGCGCGGAAGTGGTGGCGGCGGATGTGCATGACGTCGAGAGCCTGAAACGGGCGTTTGCCGGAGCCAGCGGCGCGTTTTGCGTTACATTCTTTTGGGCGCACCTTTCTCCGGAAAAGGAATATGCGGAAGCCGAGGCCATGGCTAAGGCGGCCAAGGCGGCGGGGGTGCGACACGTCATCTGGTCCACCCTCGAAGACACGCGCCGATGGGTGCCCCTGTCCGACAACCGTATGCCGACGTTAATGGGCAACTATAAGGTGCCGCACTTCGATGCGAAGGGGGAAGCGGATCAGGTCTTTAAGCAGCTCGGGGTGCCCACGACGTTTCTCCTCACGTCTTTTTATTGGGACAATCTCATCTACTTCGGCATGGGGCCCAAGCCGGGACCTGATGGGACGCTCGTGTTTACTCTTGCGATGGGGGAGGCCAGGCTACCGGGCATTGCCGCAGAGGATATTGGAAAGTGCGCCCTGGGCATCTTCAGGAAGCGAGATGCGTATCTCGGGAAAACCGTGGGTGTCTCGGGCGAACATCTCACCGGCTCACAAATGGCCGCTGCCCTGAGCAAGGCGCTCGGACGCGAGGTGCGGTATCAGGCAGTGCCGCCGGAGGTCTACCGGACCTTCGGCTTTCCGGGAGCGGATGATGTGGCCAATATGTTCCAGTTCAAGCGCGATTTTAATGCCGTCTTTTGCGCAGCCCGTGAGCCGGCGATCGCTCGGGCGCTCAATGGCGGAGTGCAGACGTTTGCGCAGTGGCTGGAGGCGAACAAGGCACGCATTCCCCTCTCCTAGCGGAAGGGCGGTGCTTGGCCGGAACCTAATGCTGAGGTTTTTGCCGGGAAAGTTGGCAGGAAGATGTGAACGGATTGCACCGCAGGCGGTGTATCTTGATCGTCCGCAACTTCTCCGGTCCTGCCGTGATCCGTGGCTCCTGAGCGCGTTCCCCATTTCCGAGCGTCGGAAACGAGGCCAGTGTCGTCAAGATGCAGATGGACAGGACGGCCAACACCCAAGCGAAGTAGAGTGAGTAACGCATGGCCTATTCGTAACACACTGCGTCGAGTAGTCAACGAAATGGTCGTTTTTCGTCATTCGTGTCTGTTGCGCTCCGGTTCATGTCCGCTGTGATCCATACGATTCCGTAGTTTGTTTCAGTGATTGTGGTGAGCATGGCTTTGGCGCAGACTGTCCCACTCGGTTCATCGGTGCAATATCCACCCTATTGATTGGACAAGGAGGATGCCCATGAAACAGTGGTCTATGGTTGTCTCGGCGTTGCTGCTGGCGATGTTCAGTCTTGGCTCTACCGGTTGGGCCGGCGAAATGAAGGCCAAGATGGAAGAAATGAAGGGTGATACGAAGGCCAAGGTCGAGGAACTGAAGGGCGAGACGAAAGCCGCGGTGGAAGAGGCCAAGGGCAACAAGGTGCAGGCGGAAGTGGAGCGTGCCAAGGGAAAAGGGAACGCGGCTCTGGAGAAGGCCAAGGGGAAGGTCAAGGAACTGAAAGCGAAGACCGAGTAACCCCTTTTCTCGCAAGGGGTGAAAGAGACTTGCGCGGGTCTGTTGCGACTGCGCAAGTCTCCTTTGCGAAGGTTTCGCTCATCGAGTCGGCTTTCACGGCATTGCGCGAGAGGGGCGCGGTCGCTACAATCCCCTCGCGCCGCCATCGGCGGCGGTCGTCTCACCGACAGGCGAATGCCGCATGCTCCTCTCCTTCGTGATTCTCTACCTTGCCTGCTCCGTCGGGATCGGGCTGTATGCGGCAACCCGCGTCCATAACACCAAGGATTTTGCCGTTGCCGGCCGATCCCTTCCTCTGCCCGTGGTCACGGCGACGGTGTTTGCGACCTGGTTCGGGGCTGAGACCGTCCTCGGCATCTCTGCCACCTTCGTCAAAGACGGGCTTCGCGCGGTCGTCGCCGATCCGTTCGGATCCAGTCTCTGTTTGATTCTCGCTGGCTTGTGGTTTGCCCGCCGACTCTACCGATTGAACCTCCTCACGATCGGAGACTTTTACCGGTTGCGGTACAACCGCGCGGTCGAAGTGCTGTGCACCCTATGCATCGTCGCCTCGTATCTTGGCTGGGTCTCGGCGCAGATCAAGGCGCTGGGACTGGTATTCGCCGTCGTGACAGACGGCGCGATGAGCCAGTCCGCCGGCATGGTGTTGGGCGCGCTGATCGTTCTCACATACACGACATTCGGCGGCATGTTCTCGGTGGCGATACTCGACTTCGTGCAGATCACCATCATCATGGGAGGCATGCTCTACATCGGGTCCGTGATCAGCGGGCTGGCGGGTGGAGTCGGGACGGTGGTCACGCATGCGGCGGCGGCGGGGAAATTGGATTTTTTCCCGCCGCCGCAGGTCGACGCGTGGATTCCATTCGTGGGTGCCTGGGTCACCATGATGTTTGGATCGATCCCTCAGCAGGATGTGTTTCAGCGAATCACGTCGGCTCGGGATGAGGGCACCGCGGTGCGAGGCTCGGTGCTCGGCGGATCGCTGTATTTCTTCTTCGCATTCGTGCCCATGTTTTTAGCCTATTCAGCGACGCTGATCGATCCGGCGCAGGTGGCGGATTTGCTGGAGCGGGATTCCCAACTTATTCTCCCGACCTTGATTGTGCAGCACACGCCGATCGCCGCGCAGATCATTTTTTTCGGCGCCTTGCTGTCTGCCATCATGAGTTGTTCGTCGGCCACATTGCTCGCGCCGTCCGTGGCCTTCAGTGAAAATATCGTCAAGAGCCTGCTGCCCACCATCGGCGATCGCGGGCTGCTGGCCGTGATGCGGACGGTGTTGGTCGGGTTTGCCGCGCTCGTCTTGCTGTTTGCCCTCAATTCGGAAGCCAGCATTTTCAAGATGGTGGAAAGTGCGTACAAGGTGACGCTGGTGGCGGCGTTTGTG
>JAEURX010000067.1 GCA_016788885.1 Nitrospira sp.
GCAGGCGGGTATTCAATTCAAATCGTCCCTCGGGTAACACTCGCAAGATTTCACGACTGAGCACGGGGACGAATGTCGGCTCACCGGACGAGGCCAGGCCCATCACGATATACTCGTCCTGATCCGGGCGAAACCCCAAGAACGCCGTCATCGCCGCATAAAACTGTCCGAGCGAGTGCGGCAGTGGAGTGCGCTCCAGTAGGGTGATCTGAGTGCCTTCGCCGGTGGCCAGCAAGGCTGTGTCCGACTCTGATGCTCCGTCAACCACGAGGATTGCCGCCCGTTCAAACGGTGAGACGAGAAATGAACTGGCTGCATGACAGAGATGATGGTCGAGAAACACCGGCCGAGCGGCTCCCGGCGCAACCCTCCTGGTCAGCTCCTGGCGAAGGCGGAACAGTTCCTTCCACTCCTGACCGGCGCGCTCGAGCGACCGTGTTCCTTTCACACGGAACAGTTGCGTAGAGCGCATCATGGCCGTCAGCGCAAGCCGTAGACGCCGGCCGACTTGCCAATACTTCCACGGCACGACAATGGCCTCGACATCGCGCAGAGCCATTCCGGCTTCGCGCAAACAATACTGAATCGCATGGACCGGCAGAGCCGTCACGTGCTTCTGGCGAACGAATCGTTCCTCCTCCGCTGCGGCCACAATGCGGCCGTCAGCGACCAGCGCGGCCGCAGCATCGCGCATATTGGACAAACCCAACACCACCACGATAATTCAACGTCCCTTCGATCCACCGACGGGGGATGCGCGGTAGGATAAACGAGGCTGGTGAGGGTCGCAAGCCGGCACGGGAGTTGGTTGCAATGCCCCCTTCATTCCTGTACCGTTTCCCCTCCGAAATCTGCCCTAGAGGAGGCCTCGGCTTGAAGACGAACCGCGCGTTTATTGTTGGAATGATTCTCATCCCCCTGTTGGCCTCCGTCGGCTGCGAGACCATTAAATCACGATTCTCCCGACAGGCTCTGCCGGACCTCGGGCCACCGGTTCCGCTCACGGTTCAAATGGACATCGACCCGTCGCTCTCGAAAGCCAAGACGGAGTATATCGATAACTGCAGCCGCATCCATGTCTTCTCGATCGGCCCGACGGTTGAAGACACGTTGATACAGGCCGCGCATCAAACGTTTCGTTCCGTCAACATGCCGGGAAGTCATGCGGCCGGGGGAAAACCCGACGTGACGATACGCGTGCGGATGCTGGACCCGCGCTTCAAGCTGCAAACCGATGCGCTCTACGATCGCGCCCCCGCAGAACTCAGCCTGGATGCTCTGGCGGAATTTTTCGATGCCTCCGGCGCACCGCTTGGCGAGCGGCCGCTACAAGCCGCTCGCAAAGAACGCTTGCAACTCGAACTGACTCAGCAGCGCTGCGATTACGTCGTCGATCCTCTGCTGCAGGATACGTCCACCATGCTGGCCACGCAATTCATGCAAGAAGCCCGGGTGCTCCTCGCCCCCGCGACACAAACGGCGGCAACTGCCGCGACCGTCGCGCCGTCCGAGGCCGCCTCGAAACCCCCTGCCATGCCAGCTGCGCCTGCTGCAGCGCCGGTTCAGCCCCTTCCGTTCAAAGCCACACTGTTGGATGAAAACGGCAACCTGGTCCTTGAAAGTGGCGAACGAATCCGCGTCCGAGTCGACATCGTCAATACCGGGCAACAGGCAACCCCTGACATGGCCGTGCGGCTGACTGGTCCGCCGGTGCTGATCGCTCAGTTCCCCGCCACAACATTGCCCACGGGAGCCATCGCACCAGGCGGCTCCAAATCTCTTGAATTCGTCGCGACTCTGCCGCAATCGCCGTCCGCCCAGCAGGCCGAATTTCAGGTGGCGATCCTGAATGGAATGGGCCAGCAGGTGTCACCCGTCCAGACCTTAGTCGCGTCCATACAATCGTCCGCGGCCAACAGCGACGACGTGGATCACGTTCCTCCTGCGGCAATCGGACTTCAGAGGCCTGGAGACTATCTCCTCTCAATCGGGCTGAGCAGCTACCGCGAACAGGAGATTGGCGCGCGGAAGTATGCCACCCTCGACGCGGAAATGGTGGCGACCTACCTTCAGACGCTGGGAGGAGTGCCACGCAATAATGTCCGCCTCTTGAAGGACTGGAGCGCACTTCGCCCGGACATTGAAGAGGCCTTACTCGATTGGCTCCCTTCCAAAGTTACCAAAGACTCGGTAGTCACGGTGTATTTCGCCGGCCAGGCCTTCGTCACCCCATCGGGAGAGACATTCTTGATCCCTTACGACGGCTCGCTGGGATCACCCACTCGCCTCTATCCGCTCAAAGATCTGGAAACCGCCTTGGGAAGGTTAAAAGCGAAACAAGTCTTGTTCGTGTTTGACGGAACTGTGCTCAAGAATGGGGCGGAGGGCCGCACAAAAGTCGCGCCACCCAAATGGGCGGCAACGGCGGGATCGGTCGTTCACATCATTTCAACCACCGGATTCGGCAAAAGCCTGGAATCCGATACGTGGCATCACGGATTACTGACCTACTATCTTCTCCGAGGCCTGCGTGGGGAAGCCGATATGAATCGCAACGGCGAGGTCACGATCGGGGAGGTCACGGCCTATGTCGCTCGCAAAGTGCCAGCCGCCGCACGCAGTACCTTTAAGCAGGACCAGCAACCGCAGATCCTGCCGACGCCGCGTGTGCCGGAGAAGAGCCTCGACACCGTGCTCACAAAACCAGCGATGCCCCCTTCCGCTGACCAACCCTAAACAAACAGCCGACCTCTCCTTCAGCCATCACGGTAGTGGGCCGCGATGGTTCGGGATGGGCCTTCCTTTCTCAGGTTGCTCCTGTATCACGATATGAGCCTGTCGAGACCAGGGACCTGACCACAAAAGAAAAGGGGCGGCGAGGATATCCTCGCCGCCCCTTTCCGATTCAGCCTATCGGCCGATACTCGCGACTATTCTTCGCCACCCTTGCAGAAGCTGCGCTCATAATTGATGATCGTCCACGCTTCTTCTTCGGTGATTGCCGCAGGGACCAACGAAACCATGCCGGTGCCCGGGCTGCCGTTCTTGATCACCCAGAACAGCTCGCCATCTTTCCGCTTCTTGTGGAACTTGCAGTTGGTGAAGTTGCGCGGGCTCGGATTGAGGATCGCGCCGGCAGGGCCATCGCCCTTCCCCTCTTTCCCGTGACAATTGAAGCAGGTGCCCTTGCCCTCATACAATGCCTTGCCCTTGGCAATGCTTTCCGGGGTCGAAGCAACCGGGTTCTTCATTGCCTTCGCGTCCGCCATCTGATCCGGCGCAACACGGGGCTTCAGCGGATCCTTTTCTTCAGCGCCCACCACCGCCACCGACAACAGGGTGACGGCCGCACACACTCCAACGAACTTAGAAAAATACCCCATCAGAACTCCTCCTTTGTGTTGAACCCACCGCGTGAACAACGACTCTCTAATTCCGAAGCAGCATGGACAAAAACGCATGACAAGGCCGATAAAGCAGGCGAACTATAGCAACGGGTTTTCTGTCTTGTCAAGACGAAGACTGCCTCCCCCAGCCGTTTTGCCCATGCCCACACCGGTGGGACTCAAACAGCGTGCCAGTGTGCGTCGAGCATAGCGATGCATGAATTCCTGCAGTTTCCACAACTCTACGCGCAAACACGTGTCGGGCCTCATCGGGCCGTGACACCTTTGCGCCCCAGGCGCTCCGACTCGCCCCATACAAGGGGGGCGGCATCACATGTGGGAATTTGGCTTGGAGAGATCGACGCGACGGAAACGGAGGGGAAGAGGCGCCACGCTCACTGGCAGGAAACGATAGCTGGAAGAACTCATGGCCCTGCCCGGCGGATCACCGCTTGATCACGACATCCCGGACAACCTTCCCGCTCGGGCCAAACGGCTTTTGCGGCTTCCCGTTCAATTCGGCACGCACGCCACCGGCATTCCCAAGAGTAACGGTGAACTGATCTTGCGCCTTCCATTGGGCCTTTTGACCGGGGCGCAACAATGCTTCCTGGGGACTGCCTGAGTCGACTTGGACAACCACCCAACTCAGCTCCGTCGCATCGAGATCAAGCACGAGGGGCCCATCAGACCCGACTGGACCATCGACCGACAAGCCAGCCAGAGGGCCATCGGCGCCCATCGTCGCGGTTGGTGGCGCAGCAACGGGTTCCACTTGCACCGGCGCTCTGGCCACGGCAGCAGGAGCTGCGGTCTGCGGAACCACCACTTTATCCTGCGCAGGTTTGGCAGACGGGAGTACTGGCGCCGGTTCCAGCGGCTTCGAGGCCGGCACGATCGGAGGAGGCAACTCCATGGCCGGGCGGGCAGCAGATTCGCGCGCATCCTTGGCAAAAGGCGCGCTCTTCTTGCTTGGCGGCGGCACATCGGATGCGGGTCTCCGCATCAACGTGGAAGACTGTTCGCGGCTCAATAAAAAAACCAGCGTGGCAATCGCCACGGTGATCGCAATACCGACTGCTTTGCGGTTGGCCTTGCGACGGCGCTCCTCTTCAACCTGGCGTTGCCGCAACCGTTCACGCTCACCCTGCTTGTCATAAAACGCACCGGCAGACTGAACAAATCGGTGAATGGCATCTTCTTCATCCAACCCCAGCGATCGCGCGTAGGATCGAACAAAGCCTCGGGCAAACACCTGATCGGGCAACTTGGCGAAATTTCCCTCTTCGAGCGCTTTGACGAAATCCGTGCGGATGCGGGTCTTCGAGGCGACTTCGTCGACCGTTAGCCCCTTCGTCTCGCGTACCTGCCGAAAAAATTCACCCACTGATTCCATGATGTCCGCCTATGGTTTAAGCTTACCGAGGAGTTCCTGCGCGGCCGCCGCCTGCTCGCCGCCCTTATCCAATGTCGACACCTTCGAGAGAGCTTCCCGCGCTCGCTGGTCAAAACCCAGCTTGTGGTAGACACGCGCCAATTCCAAATGCAGCATGGCAGGCGGAACATTGGGAGGCGTCACCGTGGTCGCGTCTTCCAACACTTCCATGGCTCCCTGCAGATCACCCTCATGCATCAAGGCCTTCCCCAGGTGAAACCGAGCCAAGTCTGGCGTGGGATAGAGGGGGTTGCTGAGCGCCTGGCGGTAGGCCGCGATAGCGTCCTTCCACCGATCCTGGCTGGCCAAAACTTGCCCGAGATAGGTGTTGGCTTCCGCGTAGTCCCCATCGATGCGAATAGCCTCCCGGAAAGATTCCTCAGCCAATTTAAGCCGGCCTTGTGACGCGTAAATATGTCCCAAGCCGTAATGGGCGTCCTTGTTCTCGGGGTTCAGCTTCACGGCCTTTTGAAAAGACACGTACGCCTGCTGCTGATCGGAACTCAGCCGCGCGACCCCTTCCTGATAAAACCCTTTCGACTTCCGCACATTTTCTTCGTTGGCGCATCCACCTAAGACAGACAGTGCGAACACACTCAGCATGCAGGAAAACCCCAGCATGCGGCAGGCCCCGTCTGTCCGGCTTCGTTGTCGACCAACAACCATCATGCGCCGATATCCTCAAAATGCGTGAGTCGCTTGAACTCTTTGAAACGTGCTTCAATCTCTTTGTAATCTAGGATCCTCAATCGGTCAAGGCTAAAGGCTTCTACTGTAAACGAGGCCATGACGCTTCCGAAAATGATGGCCTGTCGCATCGCCTCCGTGGAACGATTTCCCGTGGCGGCCAGATAGCCCAGGAATCCACCGGCAAAGGTGTCGCCGGCGCCGGTCGGATCACGCACGTCATCCAGCGGAAACGCCGGCGCGCCGAACACCTGCTTCTCGTTGAACATCAACACGCCATATTCACCGCGCTTGACGATCAGATGCTTCGGCCCGCGCGCGAGAATTTTCTTCGCGACCTTCACGAGATTGGAGTCTTCCCCCAACGCCCGCGCCTCGCCGTCATTGATGATCAGCACGTCGATATGCTGCAGCACGTTCCACAACGCATCCCGCTTGCCGTTGATCCAGAAGTTCATCGTGTCGCAGGCCACGAGTGCCGGACGTTTCACCTGTTGCAGCACATCGAGTTGCAGATTCGGATCAATGTTCCCCAGAAACAACACATCCGGGGAGCTATACTGCGCAGGAATTTTCGGCCGGAAGGTCTCGAACACATTCAATCGGGTATCGAGGGTTTGGGCTTCATTCAGCTGGTGCGAATAGGCCCCCTTCCAACGGAAGGTCGCTCCGGGTCGCCGTTCCAACCCCGTTAAATCAATCTTGCGGCTTTTGAGAAACGCGACATGCTGTTCGGGGAAGTCTTCTCCCACCACTGCAATGAGGTCGACCGACGTGAAATAACTGGCCGCGGTCGAAAAGTAGGTGGCCGAACCACCGAGCACCTCAGTGACCTCACCAAAGGGGGTCTTCACCGTATCCAGAGCCACTGATCCCACTACGAGCAATTTTCCCATGCTTCACCGTTTTCCTTTCCGCATCCGTACATAGGGAGCAATCAAGAGATTCAACCGGCGCTTGGCCGCAGCCGACATGTGATCCGGAGCGGTTACGATGGCGTTTCCAAGCGCCTGATGGCAGAGGCAGGCACGATCGGGGTCCAGCTTGGGCACCGCCGTTTTCAACACCTGCTTGGCCAACGCCACATTCTTGTGGAGTGTGGCAAGGATGGCGTCCACGGTGACCGCCTCTTCCGTCTCATGCCAACAGTCATAGTCGGTCGGCAACGCCACCGTGGCGTAACAGAGTTCGGCTTCGCGAGCGAGCTTCGCCTCGGGCATGTTCGTCATTCCAATGACGTCCACTCCCCACTGCCGATACAGCCGGGACTCGGCCTTGGTCGAAAATTGAGGCCCCTCCATACACACATAGGTGCCTCCCCGATGAAGGCGCGCCCCGGCAGCCCGTCCCGCTTCCTCCAAGGTATCGGCCACCGAGGCACAGACCGGTTCGCCGAAACCAACGTGGGCCACAATGCCGTCATCGAAAAAGGTGGATATGCGCCGTTTGGTAAGATCGATGAATTGATCCGGCAACACGACATCGCCAGGCCGAATGGCCTCTTTCATGCTCCCGACCGCGCTGACTGAAATCACTTGCTTCACACCCAGTGATTTCAGCGCGTAAATGTTGGCGCGGTAATTGATGCTTCCGGGATTGATCCGGTGCCCCCGGCCATGCCGCGAGAGAAACGCCACTCGCACACCACCCAACACCCCCGTAACCACGGCATCCGAAGGAACCCCAAACGGGGTGCGCACTCGCACCTCGCGGACTCGTTCCAATCCTTCGATATTGTACAACCCACTCCCGCCGATGATGCCGATGGCCGCCTGAACGGTTTTCTTCGATGTCGTCATGTTGATTCCGTTTCCATAGTGAGCGACGCAGGCACGTCCGCCGGACGTCGATGTTCTAAATCCAGCAGGAACGATTGAGCCCGCTCCAGCAAGCGGCCTGCAACGTCTTCCGGACTGTCCTGTTCGCTGAGAGTCCACCACTGCAGTCCCGGTTCCTTTCGAAACCAGGTGAGTTGGCGCTTCGCGAAATGCCTGGTGTCGCGTTGAAGCAGACGGAGCGCCTCGGCCCGATCATACTCACCGGACAGATATCCCCCGACCTGCTGATATCCCAACCCTTTCATCGCACCAGAATCGCGCCGATAGCCCCGCGCCAGCAAGCTCGCGGTTTCCTCGACAACGCCGCGCGCAAACATTGATTCCACCCGTGCGTCGATCCGACTGTACAGTTGCGCACGATCACGATTGAGCCCGATCATCAACACCGAGAACGGTTGCTCGGCAAACCCATGGCGCTGCTGCACATCGGACAAGCGCCGTCCGGACAGATGGTGCACCTCAAGCGCCCGCACGATCTTCACCTCATCATGAGGATGCAGGCGTGCAGCCGACTCCGGATCGATGCGCATCAATTCCTGGTGGAGAAAATACCGCCCACGTGTTTCCACCTGTCGGAGAAGGGAGGCGCGAAACGCCTCATCCGCACGGGGCGCATCACACAATCCATGAATCAACGTTCGCACGTAGAGGCCCGTTCCCCCGACGACCAACGGCACGCGACGTTCATGATACAGGCGCTCGATTTCCTGAACGGCCAGCTCGCGATACTGCCCGGCGTTAAACCGTTCGTCGGGATCGACCAGGTCGAGAAGGCGATGCGGCACGCCTTGTCGTTGTTCCATCGAAGGCTTATCGGTGGCAATATCCATCCCGCGATAGACCTGGCGCGAATCGGCCGTCAACAGATCCGTTTCCAGGCTGCGGGCCAACCGGAGCCCGATCTCGCTTTTTCCCACGGCAGTCGGCCCGACCAGCACGATCAGCGGCCGCTGTGCGATCACCGATTCCGTGAGCCGGACCATGCGCCTGCGCTCCCTCCCTACGCGCGATCGAACAGGCGGCCCAGTTCGTCGTTCGACAGACGGAACGCGACGCGGCGGCCATGCGGACAGGTCATGATCAGGCCCTCCGCGACCCAGTCCTGTACCAACTGTTTGATTTCCGGCAACGCCATGGAACGCCCCGCGCGAACCGCTCCATGGCAAGCCAGCGATGCCAAAATCGGCTTCACCTTGATCTCAAGGGATGACAGGGACGCCCACTGCTCGAGGTCCTCGACCAGGTCTTGCACGAGCGCCGCTAAATCGGGATGACCTAACATGACCGGCAGACTACGGATGAGAAACGAGGTGGGCCCGAACGGCTCGATATGCAGGCCCAGCCGCTCCAATTCTGTAAGATGCCGCTGCAGAATGAGGGCTTGTTCCATTGGGAGTTCCAGCGGCTCCGGGAGCAACAACGGCTGGGACGGCAGGGTACGATCGTGCCACGCGCGCAGCAGACGCTCGAACAACACTCGCTCATGAGCCGTATGTTGATCGACCACCTGCAGTTCATCGCCGACTTGCGCAATGAGATAGGTGCGACTCATTTGACCGAGCGGCACAACGTCCAGGGCTTCATTCACGGCGTAGGATGCGGCCCTCTCCCCGACGAACGATGTTTGACTGGGGGAGGAGATTGGCGTCTCCGCTACAACGTGCGGCCGCAGATTTATTTCAACCGGTTCTCGCCCAGGCTCCACGACGCCGCCCGACACATCAGAAGAAGTCCTGCCCGCATCGTCACTCGGTCGAGCATGGACGGCTCCCGCCAACGACACCTGCACCTGAGCCCTTCCCAATGTCTGGCGAACCGCGGACCGTACCAATTGGTGAACCTGTTCCGTGTCCGCAAACCGGACTTCTCGCTTGGTAGGATGTACGTTCACGTCAACCCGCTGTGGCTCGACATCTAAGAACAAGACGAAGAGCGGCGCATGGCCTTTGGCAAGAAACGAACTGTACCCGTCGATGACGGCGTGCTGCACCGTGCTGTTCTTGATCGGCCGGCGGTTGACGAATAACTCTTGCGGCGTTCTGCCGGCGCGAGCTCGCACAGGATCGACGATAAAGCCACGCAGAGACAGGCCGTCACGTTCCACATCGACGGCCAAGGCCCGATCCCCGAACGCTGCGCGATACACTTGGAGCACCCGATCCCGGGCCGACGACGCCGCAGGAAGCACGAACACTTCGTAACCATTGTGCACCAGGCGGAGATGCACCTGAGGCCAGGCGAGTCCTGCCTGCTGGACCACATGGCTGATGTGAGAAAACTCCGTCGTCGTGGATTTGAGAAATTTCCGACGGGCCGGCGTATTGAAGAACAGGTCCGACACCTCGATCGACGTGCCGGGAATTGCGGCTGCATCTTCTACCCGCGTGACCGTGCCAGCGGCTAACCACAGCTGCGTCCCAACCGGCTCATCCCTGGCCACCGTTCGCAAACGGACGTTCGAGACGGCGGCAATGCTGGGCAAGGCTTCCCCACGGAACCCCATCGTGCGAATGGTGCCGAGTTGCGCATCCGACTGCAATTTGCTGGTGGCATGCCGTTCAAAGGCCAGCGACGCATCACGACGGGACATCCCCTCTCCGTCGTCACTGACTCGAATCAACCCGAGGCCCCCGTCCTTGATCTCGACGGTGATCGTGGAACTGCCCGCATCCAGACTGTTTTCAATGAGCTCCTTCACCACGGCAGCCGGGCGTTCCACCACCTCGCCCGCCGCAATGCGGCCGATGACATCGCCGGGCAGAACCTGAATCTTCCCCGCACGACTCGCTATATCCATGGGAAGACAGGCCCCCTGAAGGTTAGATGGAGGATCACGTCGTGGAGAGGAGACCGCGTCGCAGGCCCAAGGTCATCGAATTTCGGCCATCTTCGTCTTCGCAAGCTTGGCTTCGTCCGACGTCGAGTATTCCTCGATCACCCGCTTGAGGTACTTTCTGGATTTGGCGGTATCGCCGGTTTCAGCCGCCGACAGGCCGAGCTTGAACAGCGCCGAAGGCACTTTCTCATTTCCGGCGTACTCATTCACCACGTGCTCGAAGGACTGCATGGCCCGAATGTAATCCTTTTGTCCGTAATACGACTCGCCCAACCAATAATGCGCGTTGGGCGTCAGCGACGTGGAGGGAAAATCCTTGATGAAATGCTGGAAGCCGCTGACCGCCAAATCGAACTTTCCATTGAGATAGTCGTTATACGCCAGGTTGAAGGCCGAGGTCGGCGTAATCGACGGAACACCGGGCATAATGGCGGGAGCTTCAAGGGGACCTGACGGCTTTGACGCACGGGCCTGACGGTTGGCTTCCGCAAGTGCGAGATCCGAGCGGAGGGAGGCAGCCTGAGCGATTTGCGTCTCTTCAATTTTGGCCAGACGCCCCTCGAGTTTTTGAAGCCGTGCCAAGGCATCATCGAGCCGCAGTTTCCCGCCCTCCGGCTCACGCACCCGTTCCAGGGATTCCAGTCGACGTTGCATCGCCTCGAATCGCTTTTGTTCCTGATCCTGCGTCCGGGTGATGAGGGACATCTGATCTCGAATCTCCAAGAAATCGGCATGCTTGGCACAACCCGCGACCACCAGCCCACAGGCCAGTCCGGCCCCCATCTGGAGCGCCCTTGTCAATCGGAGCTTCATCGTCAGTGCGACTCCTTTAGCTGATTCAGTTTGTCCATGGCCTTGTTGGCTTCCGGAGACCTCGGATACAAGTCAATCACTTGTTTGAGAGCCGACGCCGCCTTCTTTCGATCCTTCAGGGCCAGATAGGCATACCCCTTTTTCAAGAGCGCCGCCGGAACTTTTTCACTAGCCGGATGATTCAGTTGGACTTGATCATAGGCATCGATGGCCCGCGAATAATCCTTCTTGCCGTAGTAGGATTCACCAAGCCAGAAGCGGGCGTTCGGCGCCAGATCCGAATGAGGATGTTGGGTCAGAAACTCCGCGAATCCCTGTCGAGCTCCCTCCAAATCGCCATCCTTAAAACGAGTCAACGTCCGTTCATACGACTCCCGATCCGCCATCAACGCGGCGCTACGATTCTCAGCCCGGGGAGTGACTGCAGCAGTCGATGACGGAACCGTTTCCACCGCCGGTGCCGGCACTGGAGCCGGAACCGCTTGTGGAAGGGGCGTCGCCTCGGCCACGACCGGGGCCTGTTCAATCCGCTGCGCCGCACTCGTGCGCAATGCCGTCAAATGCTGCTCAACCTGCTTGAGAAACGCATGCTGATTCTCGAGATTTTTGTCGATCGTCTGAATCTGCGCCTGCACATGCGTCAATTCACGCGTCGTCTCTTCCAGGCGACGCTCGTGGTCATCCTCGCGGGAGACGAACTTGCCGCCGGCATTTTCCAAGGCTTTGGCCACGGACCCGACGCTCCGATTCACCTCATTAAAATGCTCCGCCGTCACCTTGTTGTCTGCGTCGATCTTCCCGGCCAGTGCATCGGTTCGTTTTCCCAACGCCGTCATATCCTGTTCAATCGTCGCCGCGAGATGCTTGACCGCCTGGTCCTGCTGTACGACCCGCTCGCCCAACCCGCTCAAGGCTTGTTTGAAATCCACGAGCGCCTGACTGAACTTCGTCACCTGATCCGCCAACACCTTGTTCTGGGCATCGAGCTGTGTGATGTTCTGTGAACGCGTCTCGAGCCCATGCAGCAGTTTCTGCTGGTCATCCAACCGTGAATCCACCTTCTGTGCCAACACAGTCGTGGTCTTTTGCATGGCATCCAGGACGTTCTTCTGGATGGCATCGATGTGACTGGTCACTTGATCCAGACGGGACGTAACGGCCGCAAGTTCGGCACGGCTTCGGTCGCGCTCTCCTTTGAGCAGCGCATCTTGATCCACCAGTTGCTTCTCCACCCACCCCAACCGTTTATTGTCCTCGATAGAGCGCTTCTCGCTGTCGCCGATACGGCGCTCGAACTTGGATTCCTGCGAAGCCAGCTTGGAAAGGAGATCATCCTGCCTCGACTCCAGCACCTGCGAGCGATGCATCGACTTATCAAGATCGCCGCGCAAAGACGGAATGTCCTGCTCGCGCAACGAGATGATTTCCTGATTTTGACGGGCTCTGGTCTGCGCCTGTTCCTCCGTCTGTTGCTTGATGCGGCGCTGGAGTTCCCGCTCGGTTTGTTTGAGATCAGCCTGCTGTGCCACACATCCCGACATCAGAGCGAACCCCGTCGCGGTCAGCACGAACAGTCCGAGTCGTGACGGCACGGCCGGCCGGCCGGTCGTCACGAGGCTCCTGATGAATGCGATCTTCGCCATCTCACTCCGATGAGGCCATCCACTGTGCATGACAGGTCTCCCTTACCCGGCGTCTGTTCCGGAGAATCATGTCACATCATCCATGATTGGAACAGTTATTTCGAACGGACCACCACATGCCCGCGACGATTCTGCTGGTAGCAGCTTTCGCTACGCTCGTTGCAGAACGGCCGCTCCTTGCCGTAGGACACCACCGACAACCGATTAGCGCCGACCCCGAGTTCCACCAAATAATTCCGCACGGCTTTGGCGCGCTTTTCACCTAACACCAGGTTGTAGGCCAGCGTGCCACGCTCGTCACAATGCCCTTCGATCTTGACCAACGCGCCGGCATTGGCCTTGATCCACTGGGCATCCTGCGTCAACGACTGCCGGCCTTCTTCCGTGATCGTCCAGCTGTCATAGCCAAAGAACACATCGCGCAACCCTGCTTCCGCCGACGCCGCCTGCTCCTTGGCCTGTTCGCGACGAATCTCCTCGATCTGGCGCGCCGTGCTTTCCGAGGGCTCGACCTTGGCCAACATGGTGCCGCCTCCCCCGAGCCGCTCCTCAGACGGGGCCTTGCCGCCGGACACGGAATCGAATCCGCGCAAGCCGCCGGTCTCAGGATCTTCCGGTTTGCTCGACAGGGACAGGTCCGGGAACGTGGCGCTGGGCGCATCCAACCCCGAAGGTGGGGGGAGCTGCGCTTGAGACTGCGCAGGCGCGCCTGACTTGGCCATGCCACGCTCCGACGACTGTGCATCACCACCCGACTGAATCGACTTCTTGGAACAACCCGCCTGCATGACCAACAGCATCCCGACAACCATTGTCAGGCCCATTGTCGCTACCCGTATCCTCATATCGTGACTCCTCATCGCTGGTGAATGGTTAATATGCCGATAGACTCTGTCAATCACGTCATGACCACATCTAGAGAGCCGGAGACCAAGACGGCGAACTATTGTGCGTACCGCCGAACGTGATTCGCTCCAGATTTTTTCCGTCAGTGTCGACCATATAAATATGGCTCTTCCCATCGACCGTCGAACTGAAGGTCAAGTGCCGGCCATCGGGTGACCAGGACGGAGAATCATCGATACCGGGCCCCGTCGTCACTTGCACTCGCTTCTGCCCGTCAGGCGAAACGATGCACACCTTATACAGCCGCTGGGCGGTTCGACAGACGTAGGCAATCCAGTTGCCGCGCGGCGACCAGGCCGGGGCGGCGTTGTAATCCCCCTCATAGGTCAAACGGCGCACATTGGACCCGTCGGCACTCATAATGAACACCTGGGGGGCCCCTCCGCGATCGGAGGTGAACGCTATTTCTCGCCCGGTCGGAGACCAGGTTGGCGACAGATCGCCGCCCTGATTGACGGTCAGCCGCTGCGACGCTTTGGTGCGTGTATCAAGCTTGTAGATCTCGGAATTGCCGTCCTGGCTACTGGCGAAAGCAAGGAAATTTCCATCGGGAGACAAGGCCGGGGTAATGTTCAACCCCGCCATAGAGACCAGCGTCCAACGTTTGCCGGTCGCAAGCTCCAAAATGTCGATGTCCTGAGTGTTCCGGCTCCGATACGCGGTGAAGACGATGAAGCGGCGATCGGGCGACCATCGAGGCATTAGATTCAGAAACCCGTCCGCCGTGATTTGCTTCGGCTCATAGCCATCATAGTCCATCACGAACAATTCGCGCGCATTGCCATGCTCCGCAACGTACACGATCTTGGTTCTGGCAATACCCGGCTCTCCGGTATAACGGAAGACCAGCTCGTCGGCAAATCGATGGGCCATCAACCGCACGACGGACGTCGAACCGACATAACGCTTTCCACCGACAACCTCATCGCTGCCGCTGTCATAGACGAACCCGTCCATCAACAATTCGCTGTCTTTGCTGCCGTTTTTCTGTCCGGATTTTCCCCAAACGAGCACCGACACACCGTTTTCAGCCGCCTGTTTGAAGATCGCCTTGTCCGCCGTGGTCACCTCGCGGGCCTTCACGCCGATCCCCGGCAAGTCGACGAGCGAAAACACCAGCGATCGTTGAAGGTCGGCCTTGAGGACCTCTTCGAGCCGCCCCCCAAGCCATTCCGGGCCGCCGCCGTTTTGAAACCCGAACACCCCGATGGGAATCTTTTGAAAGTCCGGCCTCGTGGCTTCTAGAAAGACGTCGGTCGCGCGGGAATCCAGAATCCCGAGGACTCCGGCTCCGACCACGACACAGAGGACAATCATAAGCCCGATGATCACACGATTCATCCTGCAGCCTCGCCTACGGCAAAAGTGAAGTGGGCATCAAAATAAGAATCCGTCAGATCCGGCGGGAAGGGCGGTAACGGAATGGCACTTTGGATGGCCCGTTGTGCCGCCATGTCGTAATAGTCATTCCCCGACGATTGCTCGATGATGACCGATCCGACCCGGCCATCCCGCTCCAACCGGAACCGCACTGTCACCGTCAACGCCTTGCCCGTGATATCGACCGGCGGCGCCGTCCAGAACCCGCTGATCCGTGCCTGTACACGAGCCAGGTAAGGATTCGACCCCGACACCCCCGGCACCCGCAACGTCGGGATGGGTTTCGTGCGAGGGATGCTAGCCATCACCGGCGGCGCGGTCACCGTCGGCTGGGGCTCGCGGAACATTGGCTTCACCTCACGCACCGGTTCGGTGACCTTGACGGGCGGAGGGGCCTGAAGTTTTTTCAAGTCCTGCAGCTCGCGGTCCAGGTCACTCGTCATTTCCTCGGACAGCGACGCACGCTTTGCCGGCGTCACCGGCGGCTTCGGCGGCTCTTGCGGAGTCGACACCTGCGGCGCCGCCATATCCGGCACGTTCAGCTTCTTCAACATGGCGTCGACATCTGATCGCTCCGGCGCCCCCAACTTGGGCTGCGGAGACTTCTTGACCTCGGCCGGCTTCATGGGCGCGATGTCACCATACTTCGGCGCGTTTAACGGCAACTCCACGTCTTTCATAACATCCCGCAACACATCAGCTCGATTCGTCACCGGAGCTGAAGAGGGCGACTTGGCGGCATGGGGAACCGGCTGTGGCGCCGCCAACACGGGCGCCTCCAACTTGGGAACAGGAACCGGGGGCGGTGTGGGTGCCGGAGGTGCCGGCTTGGCAACCGGTGCCGCTTGGACGGGTGGCGGAGGGGTCGGCGTCGGGGCCTGTACCGGTTTGGGAGGCACGGGCATCGGAGCCGGCTGCACCGGCTTCGGCGCAGGCTTCGGCACCGCCTTTTCAACTTTTTCCACCTTCGGCTCGGGCTTCGCCTCCACGGGCGGCAAGGTTACCAGAGACACTTCGACCGCCGAGAGGGGCCGTTCGGTCTTCTTGAAAAATTTGGCCCCCATGATGACGGACAGAAGGCAGAGATGTAGCAATAGTGAAACCGCAAGCGTCTTGCGAAGACGGTCACTCCCGGGGCTCCCCATATCTCCGATCAACGATAACGTGGTATGTCTTGGCAGGGCTTGGAACGTCATGACTTGCGATACGATCGTATGGCACGGAAGAACCGTGCCGCTACTTCTTGCGTGACTGCGCGGGAGTTGCAACCGACTCGTTGACGTGCTCGGCCCCTGTGGGCTCCGTCACCATGCCGAGCTTCTCAATCCCGGCTTTCTTCACGCTATCCATCACCTGCACCACGATGCCGTAGGGCACATCCCGATCGGCACGCAGATACAGCGAGACATCCGGGCTTTGATCTTTCAATGCCCGGAGCCTGCGCTCCAACTGCACCACACTCACCGCGTCCTTATCCAAATACAAACGCTGATCCCGCTCAATGGACAAAACAGCTCTCGCTTCCGGCTTAATCGTATTGCTGGCAGATTTGGGAAGATTGATATCCATCCCGCGATACAGCATGGGCGCGGTCACCATGAAAATGACGAGCAACACCAGCACCACGTCCACGAGCGGGATCACATTGATCTCTGCCATGAAACGGCGGTGACGGGTCTCCGACGTCATTACTGAACCCCGGCCGGCGTTTGCTTCAAGCGGGTCTGCAATGAACGCATGGCCTCGACGGTAAATGACTCAATCCGAAACACGGTCTTGCGAATGCGCGTGAGAAAATAATTATAGAAAATGACTGCGGGAATGGCGGTAAACAATCCGGCCGCCGTCGCCACCAACGCCTCAGAGACGCCCGGCGCCACGGCTGCGATACTGGCTGTGCCCTGCATACCGATCTCACGGAAGGAATCGATGATACCCAGCACGGTTCCGAGCAAGCCGATGAACGGCGTGATGTTCCCCGTGGTCGCCAGGACCGGCAAGTAGGACTCCAGATGCGAGACTTGGTTTTGTACGAGGTACGACACCGTCTTGTCCATGTACTGGTGATCGAAAGCTGGCCCCGCCTCCTTCGATCCCCCGGCCACGTGAGAGGCGCTCACGGCACCATCCCCGGACACCGTGAGAACGCGATCCATAATGCCTTGAAACACGCGCGCGCTCGGACTGCCTTCCGCCCGTTTTGATTGGCGGTAAAGTTCATCGAGGTCGCGAATCTTGGAGAAGGCGTTAAAAAACCGCTGATCTTCCCGATCAGCGGCCTTAAAACTCCGCCATTTGTAAAGAATCACACCCCAGGAAAGAATCGAGGCGATGAAGAGAAGCAGGAGCACGATTTTCGACACCGCTCCCAGCGAGCCTACTAACCCCATTACGCCTGACTGGAACATGAGCCTAGACCTTTCCCTTCACATGGCGTCGCATGAAAACGGTAGCATGGAGTGTACCAAAAGTTGGGGGAATGGCGGGGCCGACGGGATTTGAACCCGCGACTTCCAGATTGACAATCTGGCGTCCTAACCAGGCTGAACGACGGCCCCACGCAACCCAAGATGGCGGAAGAAAAGAATTCAGAGCTTCAGAATCAATCTGTCTAAATACGGTAGCGCGTACTCTTGTACATCACTACTAATGGATAAGGCAATGCCTTCCCACTAATTCCCTGTATTTCTTTTGGTAGGCGGAACAGGGATCGAACCTGTGACCTCTGCCTTGTAAGGGCAGCGCTCTCCCAATTGAGCTATCCGCCCGATTTTTCTCAGTCTCGGCAGATTTTTTGGATGCTATCAACTCCACCAAGCAGTGTCAACCAAGAATCATGCATTATTCTTGCAGGATTTTCTCACTGCTTCATCATTCGGACTCCCCGACGCCCTTCGCAACCCCTCGCTCCTCGACCAGAACGTCTTTCCGTGCCGATCTGTTGCGCGGGAAACACGCCGTGTGGACTTTTTTCAACTGTGCTGAGTCGACGTGGGTATAAATTTGCGTCGTCGCGATGTCGGCATGCCCGAGCATCGCTTGCACCGATCGCAAGTCGGCGCCGCCTTGCAACAGATGTGTGGCAAACGAATGCCGGAGCATGTGGGGCGACGGCATGCGCGCAATCCCAGCCCGCTGTGCGCGCCCGCGCAGCAGTTTCCAAAATCCTTGGCGCGTCAACGGCGTGCCTCGGCGAGTGACAAACACGAAGCGAGACGATCGCTGCTTCAAGAGGACCGGTCGAACATGCCGCAGATACGCCTGCATCTCCGCCACGGCCGGCCGCCCGATCGGCACCACACGCTGCTTGTCCCCCTTGCCGGTGATGCCGAGATAGCCGACCTCCAGATTGCACTGATCGACCTTCAAGGCAATGAGTTCCGACACGCGCAGACCGGCTGCATACAACACCTCCACCATTGCGCGATCGCGTTGGCTTTCCGGCGAGGGATCAACCGGCAGCGCCAGAAGATGCGTCACCTCCTCATGGCTCAACGTTTTCGGCAATTGTCGCGCCCGGGACGTGCTGCGGAGACTCACCGTCGGATTCGCCGAGACGATCCCCTCTTGTTTAAGAAAGCGAAACAGGCTACGGATGGCGGCGAGCGAACGCGCGCGGGAAGAGGGCGCGAGGCCGGAGCGATGCAAGTGTTGGAGAAAGTCGGCGAGGAGCGGGGGAGACACCTCCTGCGCCTCATGCAGTCCTTGGTCTCGAAGATAGCGCTGGAAGGTCGTGACGTCCCGCTGATAGGCCAACAGCGTATTCTGTGACAAGCCACGGGCAATGCGCAGGTAGGTCCAATACCGTTCGATCACTGCATCCAGCGGCAGCGACTCCGACTCCTGCGGAACCTTGTCCGCGCGATCACCGTTCATCGGAAAGGCCCTCGCTGACGAGAACAGAACCCATACGTGTTCGACTATATCCAAGCCTTCCAATGAACACAACGCCATGCGCGCAAGTTACCTTGACACCCCCGCACCTGTTTCCTATAGTAGCCACCATTGCGGCGAGAGCGTTCGCCATGCACAGGAGTCAATGGTTCCTCGATCAGTATTCTGCGCCCCGCATCTCCGCGCGTGCAGCGTCGCCCTCGCGGTGGCGCTCCTCGTAAGCCCTGGCACGCTCACCACGGCTGCTGCCGCCTCCAAGGCTCCTGCACCTTCCCGTTCGGCTCCGGCGAAATCGCCGGCAGCCACGGCACAATCGGCCTTAGACCAGGCCAAACGGCTCATCGACGCGGAACAACCGGAAGCAGCCGCGGTCATGCTGCGACGATTCATCGAAAGCGGCCCCACTCCCGACCTTCTGGACGATGCGTACCTCCTGATGGCCGCCGCCATGTTCGGCATGAAGGAGCAGACCGAGACGATCCGCTACGTCAATCAACTGCTCGGCGAATTTCCCAGCTCCGACCTGGTCGATCGCGCCAAGCTCCTGCTGGCGAAGACCCACGCGCGAGCCGGCAATCTCGATCTTGCGCTCCCACTCCTCTCGGAAGTCCGCAGCCTGTCGACGGACCCGGCCGTGAAGCGGGATGCCTTGCGGCTCACCGGCGAATTCCAGGCACAGAAAAAGGATTTTCTACGCGCGATTCAAGCCTGGCTGGATGAACTCCCGCTGGATACCGGCGAGCAGGCGCACGACACGGAAAGTCAGATTCGGGAGTTGGTCAACGAGAAGCTCGATATCCCAACGCTTGTACGCGTACGGGATGCCTATCCAAAAACGTTTCCGGGAGACCTCGCATCTATCAAGCTGATCGAACTCCACACCGCGTCGGGGGAAGATCACCTGGTCGAGCGGGATCTGCGCCTGTTTCTCAGCCGGTTCCCCACGCATGCGTACGCCGCGAAAGCCGCCGATCTGCAGGCTGTGGTCCGAACCAAATTCAAATCGCATCCCTACTCCATTGCCGCTATTTTTCCCATGTCCGGCAAACTGGCGCCGTTCGGGACAGAAGTGTTGAACGGCATTCAACTCGCGCTGGAACGACCGAAAGACGGCGGGGACAGCCCGTCCATCGGCCTGATCGTCAAGGATACGGAATCCGACCGGGCGGCCTTTCTCGATGAACTCTCCAATGTGCTCTCCGACGATCGACCGCTGGCCGTGATCGGTCCCCTGCTGTCGAAAAATCTTCCCGTGATGGCGGAGATGGCCGAACGTACGCATATTCCGCTCATCACACCGAGCGCGACCGTCCCAAACCTGCGACGATTCGGCAACTACGTCTTCAGCACGGCGCTCACCTATGGGCAGCAGGCCAAACGCGTGGCGGAGTACGCGACCAAGGAACAACCATTCAAGCGCTTCGCCGTCCTCTACCCCGACACGCCCTACGGCCGCGACCTGGCCCGCCTATTCGCCCAAGAAATCCGGCAACAGGACGGAGAACTGATCGCGAGCGAACCCTACAAGGAAGGCGACAGCGACTTTCGTGCCGTGATCGGCAAACTCAAGGCCGAAGATCTCAAGAAATACGGTGTGGAAGTACAAGTCGACAACGACCCGGCCAAAACCGGCATCAGACAGGGTGGCAAGAAGGGTAAACGCCTGCTCTACTCACCAGGATTCGACGCGGTCTTCATTCCGGGACGTTCGCTGGATGTGGGACTGCTGGCAGCCCAATTGGCGTTTTTTGACATTGCAGTGCCGTTACTCGGGGGCAATGGATGGAACACGCCGGATTTCGCGCGGGTCGCCGACCGAACCGTCGAAGGCGGTGTGTTTGCCGACGGATTTTTCGCCGAGAGTGCCAACCCAGTCGTACAGGAGTTCGTGGAACGGTATCGCAAACGATTTCAGGCCACACCCTCGCTCTTCGCCGCGCAAGGCTATGACGCCGCGCGATTGGCCGTGGAAGCCATCCGGCGAGGCGCGACCAGCGGAGAGGCCATCCGCGACTATTTGATGATGCAACATGACCTGCCGACCCTGAGCGGCCCCAGCGGGTTCAGTCCCGACGGCACTCTCAATCGCCACGTCTTTCTCATCCAAGTGAAACAGGGCAAGTTCGTCCCCCTGGACTAACGAGACCCACGCAGAACACCATACTAGGGACACGACGCGCTTCCCCATGAGGCCGGCGCGCGCATACGGGAGTGAGGGTATGACGACGACTCGAAAGCGGGTACTCAGCGGAATGCAAGCCAGCGGGCTGCTCCACCTCGGTAATTGGTTGGGGGCGCTGGAGAATTGGAACGCGCTGCAGGAGCAATACGACTGTTTCTTCTTCGTGGCGGACTGGCATGCCCTGTCGTCCAACTACGCCGATACCAGCCGCATTCGCGAATACGTACGGGAAATGTTGATCGATTGGCTGGCTGCCGGTATCGATCCGCAGCGAGCCACCGTCTTCATTCAATCGCAGGTCCCGGACCACGCGGTGCTGCACCTGCTGTTTTCAATGATGATCCCCGTGTCTTGGCTGGAGCGGAATCCGACCTACAAGGAAAAACAGGAAGAAATCAAAGAGCGGGACCTCAGCACCTATGGGTTTCTCGGCTACCCGGTCCTGCAGGCCGCGGACATTCTTCTCTACAAGCCTGACTTCGTCCCGGTGGGGAAGGACCAGTTACCGCACCTCGAACTCACCCGCGAACTCGCACGCCGATTCAACGGCCTGTACCGGCCCGTATTTCCCGAGCCGCAGGA
Organism: Nitrospira sp.; assembly: GCA_016788885.1. Classification (NCBI taxonomy): domain Bacteria; kingdom Pseudomonadati; phylum Nitrospirota; class Nitrospiria; order Nitrospirales; family Nitrospiraceae; genus Nitrospira; species Nitrospira sp. The sequence goes on from JAEURX010000067.1 coordinate 21,583, forward strand.
ACACCTCACTAAGTTCCCGAAAGTGCTCGGCACCGACGGGCGTAAGATGAGCAAAAGCTATGGCAACGCCATCAATCTGTCCGATGCGGAACCGGTGGTCCGGCAGAAGATCAAAACAATGATCACCGACCCCGCTCGTGTACGCCGACACGACCCGGGCAACCCGGATGTCTGTCCGGTCTACGATTTTCACAAGATCTTTTCGCCGCTACCCGTCATCGAGCAAGTCAACCAAGATTGCCGCACGGCTGCCATCGGCTGCATTGACTGCAAGAAACTCGTTGCCGACCGTGTGGTGGAGCGGCTCGCACCCATGTGGGACGTGCGCGCAGCGCTGACGCAACAGCCGGAGCGTCTGGACGACATTGTTGAAGACGGACGCCGGCGGGCGACGGCGGTTTCTTCTCAGACCATGGCCGAAGTGCGCGATGCCATGAAGATCTGACCCCCTCCTCACGCCACGCAACCCAGATAAGCCGAGCGCATGCCGCCATACCGCGCCTCACGCCGCTCACCAAACGGGGAATCCCGGCGCTCTGCGGAGGTCGTGGGGAACAGGACCGAGTGATGGGAGCAGGCAGGACGGCGATTAGGCCGGCTTCGCTAGTTTACGCCAGACGTCCGTCAGGTGGCGCTGAACCGGCACACGGATTTTCGTGATGGACAGGCCGAACTCATTCGGCCTGCACCACCGGACGGTGGCTGCGTCGATGAGAATCGGGTTGGCGCTATCACCGGGGAAAATACACAGTTCCACTTCAGCCCCCACGGTGACCGGAACGGGACTGAGAATTCTGCACCCACCGGGCGACAAGTCCGTGAGATCCCCATCCCCGGCCAGCATTTTCCCCTTCATGGAAAAATGGCTGCGAAACTGCACGCGCACCCGTTCATGCTTGCGTTGATTTTTCATCGTGAGGCGGCCTCCACGCCGGGATGGTCCGGGCTCCTGCGTATGACCCGTACGATAGGACAGAACCTGCCAAAAGGCCAGCACTGCCTGTTTCTTCGCGAGACACACCCACGATCTACGGCCCACCTCTCGCCCGGCATCTACCGCAGGACGACGGCTACAGCGCCTGCGGCGTCGGTTCATGCGACGGTGTGCTGGCCCGCTCGAGCAAATCCCGCCCGACGACGATCGGCGCATGAAAGTGAATGGCCAGAGCGATGGAATCCGACGAACGGCTATCGAATACCTTTTCCTGCCCTTGAAAGGCTACGGTTAAACTTCCGTAGAAGGTGCCGGACTTCAACGTGATGACGGTCCGAACGACCCGTCCGCCCAATGACTCGAGTATGGTATGCATCAACTCATGCGAGAGGGGACGGGGCAACTTTTCGCCGGTGAGGGCCGCCTGAATAGAAGCGGCGACCGTATGATCCACAAAGACAGGGATGGTCTTTCCATCCGCAGAGAGCAGCACCACCGGGCCGTGATCGGACAAAGCAACCCGCACCTCGCTGATCGTCACTTGGGAAGAGGCTCCGCCATCATCCGCGCGGGCAAGGAAATCGCCGGAGGAGATGGCCAGCATCGGGAGAAACAGTGCACTCAGCAACCACCGCCGTGCGTTCGCGATCATGGTTTCCTCCTGTCATGACATGGAGGCCCGTTCACATGACACAATCGGCTTGACGAATCCCGCCGCTGCACACAAGCACCGACCGCTTCGTCCGACAAAAACAACCTCGCCGCGGTCAGGCCCGCACGAAGGAATTACACTCTCGCTCCAGACCGATTTCGGTCTCCGCCCCATGTCCGGTCACCACGGCGGTCCGTGCATCGAGCGTATAGAGCCGCTCACGGATCGATTGTTCGATGGCCTCGAAATCTCCGCCCCACAGATCGGTGCGACCGATGCTGCCGCGAAATAATGTGTCGCCCGCCACGAGAAGTTGTGCGGTCGGAAAATGAAAACACATGGAACCAGGCGTATGCCCGGGCGTATGTAACGCCACCCCTTCCAGCTGGCCGATCGTCACACGCTCCTCATCCGTCAGCCAATGATCCGGCGGCGGCGCCGGTACGTAGGGCACACCGAACATACGGCACTGTGTCTCCAGCATGTCCCAGAGCGGGCGGTCCTCCTGGTGCAGGCAGAGCACTGCCCCTGTGGCGTGCTTCATGGCTCCCGACGCAAGAAAGTGGTCGAAGTGCGCATGCGTGTGCAGAATGCTGACCACCGTCAGGCCCAGGGCTTGGACCTCCCGCAGAATACGTTCAGGCGCACCGCCAGGATCGACCACCACCGCCTGCTTGGTAACAGGGTCACCAATGATCGAACAATTGCACCCGAGCGGGGGGACCGAAAATGTTTTGCGAATCATGCCTCTCCTCACACCCTCCATCGCTGTCGACACACAGAACCGGCGTCACTCCCGCCTGCCCGACCGTCCCTGCTCAGGACGCGACACCCATACCACCTCCGTGCCGTACAACTCCCAAGTCTGGCGTTGTCGGACGAACCAGAGCAGGAACCCCGCCCCGGTTCCATCCTGGCGCGGATTGGCGACATAGAGCAACGCCTGATCTCCTCGCCTCGTGAAGCCCACACGTGAAAACGCGAGCCGATCGATGACGTCGGGAGCACCCCGTTCCTCATCCACCCGTTGCGCAACAGGCCACGTCAGCAGAGCCGTCTCCGCATCCGATCCACCCTCACCGGACACAAACCGATACCGCACGCCAAAACCGAACCGAGTGTCCAAACGTGACGGCCTCTGGGCCTTCGCCACGAAATCACGAATCAGGTCTTGCGGCAATTGATGATCAAACAGGTCCTGCTCGGCAAACCAGGCGACCGTGGGCACGCGCGGCTCGTCGGGATGTAGGTGCGTCGTCGTCATCCGTTCGATCACCACAAGCTTCGTCTGGGACGTGAGAAACTTGGTTTCAACCGCGAGATCGTACAACGCATAATCCTCGGCAGGCACCGACTCCGGCAACTCCGACAGAGTCGCGGCAGGAACACTTGCCGGTTGGACCAGCAGCAGACTCAGGAAAAAGATCGCCCCGTACCAGAACGCCATGACACAGAATAGCCGCTCCATTCGCGATGGGTCAAACCGGCGAGAATGTGAATGAAGATGGACAAGGGGGGACAAACTCTGGTAATGGTCAGATTGTTCCACCCAAACTATGATCAAGGCCCCTCAGCGATCACTCGCTCCCCTCTTCGGCCTCGCGGTACTATCGTGGTGCGCCGGTTGCGCGCCGGACGAGTCTCCCTTTCGACAGGAAAATGAAGCCCTGCGCAAGCAACTGGCCAAGCAGGAGTCGTTGCTGAATTCGCTGCAAGACGGCAATAAAGTCATGCAGCAACAGATCGATCTGCTGAATCAGGAGCTGCGCGACGCCAAGAAGCAAGCCGACCATGCCCAGGCGGAGGCAAAAACCCTGCAGACCGAAGCCAAGGCGCTCGGCACCAGGCTCGACGCGCAACTCGCCGAATCCAAGAAGCTCTCCGGCGAAATTCAACGCACCGCCGCCAAAGCCGCCCAGCTCACGGACAGCATCCGGGTGGAAGAGAAGGGTGCACAGGTGGAAGACCTCCCCCGCCCGTTAACGGCTGTCGGAAAAGCCGCTGAAGAAGCCTTGGCCCGTAACGGCTACCGGGTGAGAATCACCGTGAAGACCGATCAACGCGCCGTCTTTGTCACGGAACGGAAAGTCTCAACCCCGAGCTCTCTGGAGACAGCCGGCTCCCGCAACCAGTATGTCGTCTCGCTTCAGGCCCTCCCCTCCAATCTCACCCGCTTGAGCGTGAAGGCCGATTTTGAGCGAATCGTCCAGGGCGGACGTGTACTCGCGGTTGATGCGGAGGAGATCGCTGAGATCGAGCGTCGCCTCATTGCTGAAATCGGGAAGTCCGTCGCCACTCCGCCGAGTAAATCCTAATGTCTGTGACGGTCCGCCTATCGGGACTCACTGCGATTCTCCGCGCTCTGAGCCTTGTACTTCTCACCTCCTCCCTGGCTTGGCTTCATCCGGCCCTTTCCCTTGCCGCGCGCACCCCGACGCCTCCCCCCACACCGGAATTGGCCAAACATCTGACCTCGATCGCCAACATCACGATCGCGTCGCCGACGATTCGCATTCCTGAAGGGCCGTTTCTGTTGGGGAGCATCCGGGTGGATGACGATCCATACGGGATGGGAACGCAGTTTGATGATACGGAACTCCCGCAGCATCGCGTCTGGCTGGATACCTATGAGATCGACCGCGACGAAGTGAGCCTCAGCGAATATCTCGTCTATCTCCAAAATCGAAAACTGCATCCGTCGAAGGAACTCCAGCACTTGATCTGGCACGTCATCACCGTGCACTCGGTCAGCGATGAGACCCTGGCCCAATGGCCGGCTCTGTATGTGACCTGGAAAGAAGCCGACAGCCTGTGCCGTTCGATCGGAAAACGGTTACCGACCGAGGCCGAATGGGAAAAGGCCGCGCGCGGGCCGGACGGCAATCGGTTTCCATGGGGAGACACCCTCCCAGACAATTCGTTGGCTATGTTCGGACAACATCACGTGCATGAGATTCCGATCCTCGCGCCGGTGAGCAGCGGCGACGCAGGAAAAAGCTACTATGGCCTCCATCACATGGCGGGCAACGTCGCCGAGTGGGTCAACGACTGGTTTGGCTTTGACTACTATGCCTACATGCCGGAACGGAACCCGCCCGGCCCGACCAGTGGACGCTACAAAAGTCTACGCGGCGGATCGTGGAAAAGTCGTCCCATCATGCTCCGAACGGCTACACGCAGCGGTGCCCCCGCCGATCAACGGTCGGCGACGGTCGGTTTCCGCTGCGCAAAACCGCCATCTGCCCCCGGCAAGCCGTAATAGGCCACGCCTCCGGAAAACTTCTGAGCCAGGCACAAGTCCGCCACGGCTAAACATTCCAGCCCAAACGGCAGGTAACCGGCATACCCGAGCAACGGCATCTGAAACAGTGTAACTCCGTGTACGAACGGCACCGCATATTCCCAGCGGGCCAGGCTGTAAAAGTTCCACATCTCCCAGAAGCAGCCGCAGATCAACGCCGCAACTGCCGCTGCCCAGAGCATCCGCCAATCACCGTGCACTGTGCCGCTGAAGATCGTCGACTCATGATGAATCAATTGAAGCGACGTGATCAGCAGCAGCGGCGCCACCCACACCAAGGGAAACAGATAATCAGGCCATACGCCGAGACCGACAAGTCCGCCCGCCGCGCTGACGAGCATCACCCATCCCCACACCCTCTGATGGGAAAAGCGGAGACGCACAAACTGATCCAGTCCCGCCGAATAACGCGGATACGCCGTCAGCCACTCAGCCGTACCGAGCACGGCGGGTAGCACCGTCGAAAAGGGCAGCGTGGCACTTAATACGTAGGCTCCGGCACTCAGTTCACCTCCACCGAGGTAGTACCAGTTCTGAACAAAGCGATTCAGGTATTCGAAGCACCACCAAAAGCCGGCGCTGAGCGGAAAGAGGGACGCGAAATAGCGCGGACGATTCAGCACCATGCACCGGCCGGTGCGGCGGAACGTCAGCGCGTTCACCAGCACGATATACCCTACCCAGAGCGGGAAGAAGGTATGGGCCTGAAACGGCTGCATCCACTCAAACCTGGTCCAGGCCAACCCCCACAGCACCAGCGTCCAGATGGCGGCCCCCCAGCCCCACCAGGGGAAGGCGGCGACGGGAATCGGCCGCTCCCGGGGCGTGGCTTGCAGGATACGAAGAACGAACGGTGCGAGCGTTGCACAAATGAACAACATCACACCCACGAACACCGGCCAGGAGAACGGCGCGTGCACGACAGACCTAGTGGTCGGGGGCCACTCAAGATAGGGTGCGACGGGCTTGCCCGCCCACCACAGGCCCAGCAGCGGCAAACCTAGGCTGAGACTCAGCGCACTCAAGAGGATAACCGGCCGGCCACGTATCACACCCAAGTCCCCCTCCCCGAATCCTTGCGTACCTGCCCAAGATGGCGCTGCGATGAATCCTATCACCACTGTCCGCATCTGACACAACCAGGATCTCGGCTGAATTTTCGGCCTTCGCTTGTCCGCAGGGCTATGATAGGTTGGTTCGAAAGAGGAGTGAATCACTGTCATGCCTCGACTGCTGGTAGCCACGCTTACCACCATCACCCTGTCGGCCGCACACCTCCTACTCACACCGACATGGTCACTGAGTCAGGGCGGGGGCGGTCAAGTTACCGTAACGCCGACCACCGACAAAGTCATCGCCTGGTCGGCGGCGGGAGGCGGCGTCGAGGAATCCCTGCAGCCGGGGGAATCCATTGTGACGTCCGGTTCACGTGGACATACGGGATTCGTCCAGACCACACATCGACTACTGGGATTTTCGGCCGGCCTGCGGCAATGGCGGGAGGTACGTCTGGGAGTCGAAGAACGCGTGGGGCATCACCAGCTTCAACCGTTCCTGATCCTGGCCCACACTAATCAGCAGGTGTATGGCTTCCAAGAAACGCGCGGTCACTGGACGAGCGTCGCGCTCGGCCCGAACGAACTAGTCTCTCAATTGCGCGGACACGGACATGTGGCCGTGGCCGTTACCAACGAACGCGCGCTGGGATTTTCCACCTATACGGGCGGGTTTTTTGATATTGCCTGGACTCCGCAGGAACGCGTGCTGTCGATCGACGGAGGGCAGAACGCCATGGTGGTCCGCACGTCTTCACGCACGGTCATCTTCAAATCCCAATCCAACGGATGGACCGAAGTGCGATAGCACTCTCGTCCCACCGTCAGCCCGGACTTACATTCGGCCTTCGTCCAATTCGATCGCATCGACCCAAGTGGAGGCAGGCGGCAAGGATGCCACCGGCACGCCGCGTTTCGTGGCGATCTCCTGCAAGCGCCCCTGATAGCGCTGCCGGGTCATGTCGTCCTTCGGGTGGCTCGTCAGAATGCCCTGCGACCATTGCGCAATTTCTTCGTCGGAATGCTTGCAACCGTTGGCCGTCACCCAGGCCAGCAACTGTTCATCACTCTTGCCGGCCAACACCTGCGGCTCAAATGCTTTCGGATCGATCTGCAGAAAATCGATCAAGTACTTATCGAACCCAACGGTGATGTAATTGTAGTCTTGAATCTTCCCCGCATGGCGGAGCTTGATCTTATCGATAAATCGCCCCAGATGGGCAATGCCACCGAGAAGCACTTTCGGACTGCGTGGATACGTCATCATCTCAACGTCCTCCGGAACCTGATCGTGTGTGTGAAGTGGGAAGCAGTCTGCCGCCGTGACGTCACCCATCACGGCGGCTGAAAGCGACCCGATAAGGTGACACTCAGTCAGTTCGGGAACCGACTGTCCCGTTCATCGGGCGTCTCGCGCAGCTTAGGGAGCCTTCTTTTCGGTCGCGTCTGCCGCGTCGCCCTTTTCGACCTTCAAAATCGTCACATCGAACGTCAGCGTCTTTCCCGCGAGCGGATGATTGAGGTCGATGAGAACCTTCTTATCATTCACTTCCAGGACCTTCACCAGCCGGTTGTCCGATGCCTGCAAAATATCCCCGACTTTCACGTCCTTGGGAAGTTTGTCCTTGTCGACAGATTGCTTCAGCTTGTTGTTGTAAGGACCATAGGCATCTTGCGCCTGCACCTCGATGCGACGTTTCTGCCCGGCCTTCATGCCGTCAAGGGATTTTTCGAGGCCCGGCACGATTTCATGCGCCCCTTGCACGAAGGTGATCGGCTCCTGGCCGACGTTCGAATCGGCTACGCTCTTGTCCGGAAGCGTGAGGATATATTCCAGCGACACTTTCATTCCGTCGGCAATGGCGAGCTCGTTTTGAGCGAAGGCCCCTTCGCCGAACGCCGACACCCCGACGATCAGCGCGCCCATCAGCACACGTCGTATCCCTTTCATCAACGGCCCCTCCTCATTCAAGCAGGACCGGCCCCCCCTGCTCGACCATATGTTTTTCAACTGTTACCGTGGCGCGGAGCGGCCGGTCGGTTTGAACGCCAGCCTCTACGGCCCTGTGCGCCTCGCGACTCCTGCCCCACTGAGTTGGGACGATCCCCAGGACGCCGAGACCGCGCATCGCGCCCCCGGACATCACGCCTCACTTGACGGGGAGCCTCCGGCTCATGTGCTGGAGGGGGTAAGGCCGCCAATGCGGGCAGGGCCAAGCGCTTCGTTTGGATGCGTAAACGCCGCACCATCGCCAAATATTCATGCTCTTCCTGCGGCGAGAGAATCAAGAGGGTTGCGCCGGAACGTTCCGCGCGGCCGGTCCGTCCCGCACGATGCACGTAGGATGTGGGGTTCCCTGGCAACTCGTAATGAATGACCTGCGAGACCGACGGCACATCCAGGCCACGCGCCGCAACATCGGTCGCCACCAGGGAGCGCAAGCGTCCGGAGCGGAATGCCGTGAGCGTCCGTTCCCGCTGGGCCTGTGAGTGATTCCCGGTGATCGCACCGACGGAAGCCGGTTCGCCTCCGAGCCGTGCGGCCAACCGTTTCACCTTGTATTTCTGATCACAAAACACCATCGACTGATCGCCGGCTTCGGATGCTTGCAGCAACGTGTGAATCAGCTGCACCCGCGAGGCCTCGCTCGGCACCACATAGTAGGCATGGGTAATCTTGGTCGGGCTATTCACTCCGGGATCCACTGAGGTCCGTGCAGGATTCTTCAGCATCGATTCTGCAAGCGTGAGAATCTCCGGCGAAAAGGTCGCCGAAAACAACATCGTCTGCCGCTGCGCAGGAAGCAGTTGAAGGATGCGTTGAATATCACGTAAGAACCCGCGATCCAACATTTGATCGGCTTCGTCCATCACGACATATTCGACGCCGCGCAGATCCAAATGGCGCGTGCCGGCAACATCCAACAGGCGCCCCGGTGTGCCGATCACGATCATCGGCGCCTGACGGAGGGCGCGGTAATGCCGGTCGATCGGAACGCCGCCATAGACGGCCAGCGAGGTCACCGACGGCGGAGCATATTTGCGGAGCTCCATCTCAATCTGAAGGGCCAACTCGCGGGTCGGCGCCAACACCAATGCTCGCGGCGACCGGGACGATCCGGCCTGCGCGGACGGATGGCCGGCAGACTTCCAATTTTCTTTGACGGCCCGCTCGATTAACGGAATGAGGAACGCAAGCGTTTTTCCGCTTCCCGTCTTCGCCTGGGCTAAGAGATCGCGCCCTTCCAACGCCAGCGGAATCGCGGCAGCTTGAATGGGAGTGGGGGCGGTAAACCCGGCCTGTTGCAAACGGTCAGCGAGAAACGAAGTAAGAGACAATTCGGCAAACGACACCATGTAACGAAACTCCTAAATCTCTATCTTGGGAAAACAGGGGCAGACAACCTGGATGGCCCTGCAGACCAGAGAGAGGACAATACGGTGAGAAAAACGCAGGGGCCGCCGTGCCGGCAGCCCCTGAATAGGTATCTACAAACGAACGCAGGTTAGTGCCGGCCCCCGCCCATTCCACGTCCTCCGCCACCGGAGCGCGGCTCCTGTGGGCGAGCTTCGTTGACCGTCAAGGTGCGGCCACCGAACTGTGTCCCGTTCAATGCGTTGATTGCAGCCTGTGCCTCAGAATCTCCAGACATTTCGACGAAGCCGAAACCCCGTGACTGCCCCGTGAACTTGTCCGTAATGATGCGCGCCGACGTCACCGCCCCGTGCACCGCGAACAGGTCACTCAGCTGTTGCTCGGTGGTTGAATATGGCAAGCCGCCAACGTAGATCTTCGAACCCATGGGGTTCCTCCTTTGAGAATAAGATGGTGTTGTCTGGGACTCGAGAAAGAAACGAGGAAGGAATGGGCCGAAGATGCAAACACAGCGGCAATCTTAGCTCTGGCTTCCGAAATTCCCGGGAAGAACCCAAAACAACATCGAATCGAGCCCTGTAATTCTTCGACGACTTCATCGCCAAGGCTCTTCGCAATGAAGCACCTTCACTGTACGCCACAGAAATGGGAAAGGCAAGCGTGAATTTGCACGGCGCACGATCCTCCGCGCCTGAGCCTCACCATCTCCCTCCGAGGCTCAGTACGCAGCAGGAGCCGAGAGCGGACGGCTAGAGTACAGAGGGGCCGCGTTGAAATTGTCGAATCGGGCGGACGCCAGCCCGAGCACCAGCATGCCCACCTGCCCCACGCCAAGTGCCTGATCTTCAACGGATAATGCCAGGCTTCCATCAAAAAACGTCTCAATAAAATCTTTACTGATGATCGTGTTGCGCTGTATTCGAAGGGTATGCCAGTCAACGGGTTTGGCCTTGATCGGAGCCCGGCCAATGACCGATTCCTTCCCCTCGATCACGCGTACGACCTGGATAACTTTTTGCGCGACATCCACGATGGTGGCGTAATAATTCTGAGGATCCTTCATGCCGAATACCACACCGACCTGCCCCGACGCACCGTCCGTACCTTGCTGGATACGCACAACCAACTCGGGATATTCGTACTGAAACCCCTGAGCGATCAGGATCGCACGGCACCCCTCGCAACCGGCGGTTCCCACCAGCATGTTGGGAGCAGACGGTACAGCCGCCTGCGTAGCCACTTTCCATACGCCACTGGGCTGATCGCCGGCAGCCACCGCAGTGAATCCACCGGGTACCGAACCGAGTTGATCTTTGTCGAACGTCCAATGGTTGAAGAGCTGAGGATTCGCCTGCTGACGCAAATGCTCTGCCTTTTCCGTGGACGTTTCCTTCGGCACGGCCCACGCGCGCTCTCCCCCACCCATCGACAGGCCTGCAAGCACGACCAAGCCCACACAACCGACGCCTCTCAAAACCTGATTCATCGGAATCCATCGACTGCCGAATGCTCTATGGTGTTGCCCCACGGGCCCATCGTTTTTCTGGTGCACAGGAGTACCCTTCCTCGGGTGGATGTCACGACTTAGGACGAGCCGACTTCATCTGGATGATATCCTGCTGATATCGATCACGTTCAGCCAGAATCTTTTTCCGTCGCCACCCTCGTAGCGTCCACCACTTTATTGAATCCATGAATGAAACCACGGGGGGAGGCACACTCCCGGCAGGCCCGTGCTGAAATTCATAGCCCTGATGTGAGCCCTGATTGTCTCGAAACCGTGCATACTGATAGTCGTACAACCCCTTGCCCTGCTCTGCCATCGTGCCTACCCCTTACCCTGCCGAACAAACTGCTCGTCAGATTCATGGCCCCGCCTAAATGGGAGCGCATCATGAAAATTCGCACCCAAGGGTCGATAGTACCTTGAGCCCTTCGCTCTCTGCAACGGGCTCGTTGCCCTGTGTTATAGTGCCGTCATCACCCCAGGAGGAGCCTCACCAGGGAAGACACATGGATCTTCAACGACAGCCGCCTCGACGCTGGAGTGACCAGGTGGCAGGGATGATCTGGCTGCCCAGACTAATCGACAAAGTGCGGGCTTTTCAGGCTGGCACCCTCGGGGCCTATGCCTACCCGTCCGCGCTCGACCAGTCCTTCATGCGGCACCTCCGGCTCACGCCTGCCTGGATCGAATCCGTTGTTCGTGACATGACCTCCGATGAGGCCATCGGCGCGACCCTTCGTCAGCGCATTCCGCTCAGCGACGAGGAAATTCTGACCCGCTGCGCAGCATTTCAGAAGAAATATTGGTGGGCACTCGCTGTTCTGGATCGAGATGACGGGTATGTCCGCGGTTTGGGCTATCCGCTTCCACAATTCGTGCAACGACCGCTCTGGCGGTGGTATCAACGTTGGTCCGCTCAGAAAGCGAACGCCACCTCTGTCTGATGGTAATCGATCACAGAACGACAGAACGACAGAACGTCCCGTTCGTCTCGAGACGGACGGGGTTCCGCTTTGTCCTCGGAGTAATAGCGAGCTTCTACCTCGCACTCACACCCTTCTCAGTTTTCGCACAGAGTCTGACGGAGACCCCGGCGTCGCTCACCCAGGCCCTGGATCAAATTTCCAACCAACGCATGGTGCAGGACATCGACACGTTGAGCGGCGCAGCCTTCAACGGACGTCAAACCGGCACTCCTGACGACTTGGCTTCCGCCGAGTTCGTCCGACACCGTTTCCTCGATTTGCAGAAGCAACGACTCGCTGCCCAAGCCCCTTCCACTGGAAGTGGAGACCATCCCGACCACACTCGCATGCAATCCGCCCCAGTCTCCACCACGATCATCGGAACGGATGCCACGCTGGAGATTGCCCTCTCTCCCGACACCGTACCGGACCAGATCGGCACCGACTACCTCCCAATCCTCGATTCGCCATCGGCGGACCTACAGGCCCCCGTCGTATTTGTCGGCTATGGGATTGTCGACCAGGCTGGTGGGTGGAATGACTATGCGGATGTCGATGTCCGAGGAAAAATCGTCTTGTTTCTTCGAGGCAAACCAGAGCGCTACCCTCGTCAGGTTTCACATGCGGACAAGGTCCGTGCGGCGCACGCCCATGGCGCGCTCGGCTACTTGACCGCAACCGGCCCGATTCTCAACGCCTATGAGGCGCGTCGGGGTGTCACCGGAAGACCCAGTGCGTTCTATGGGCTGGCGGATCCGGGGCACGCACTTCCGGGAGCATGGATCAGCACTGCACGCGCGGTGGCAATACTTCGTGCCATCCGACCCACCGACGACGATCGCCTGCGCATGCTGCAGCAACACATGCATGAAGGTCACGCCCCGCAATCGACGTTGACGGATACGGTCGTGACGATGCGTTGGCGCAGCGCAACGTACGCCGGCTTGCTCCACAATGTGATCACCATCTTGCCCGGAAACGACAGGGCGCATTCAGAGGAAGCGATCGTCATCGGCGCGCATCGCGATCATTTTGGACGACAAGGCGGCCTGCTGTTCGCCGGAGCCGACGACAATGCGTCCGGCACCGCAGTGCTCCTGGAAGTCGGGCGCGTCCTCAGCGGACTATCGACCACACTCACACGAACGATCGTGCTGGTCTCATTCAGCGGGGAGGAACAGGGACTGCTGGGATCAACGTTCTATGTCAACCAGCCGATCGTGCCGTTGCGCACGACCACGGCGATGGTCAACATCGACCACGCAGCAGTAGGAAACGGACGCCTCACCATCGGACTCACCGGCGTGGAGAAACCGCTCGCACAGCAGGTTGGGCAGCAGGCAGGACTGGCAGATCGAATCGATCTCTTCGGCTTTTTTCCTGGTGGCGATCACGTTCCGTTCAAGGAGGCCGGCATCCCGACCGTCACCGTGGTCAGCGGCGGGCCCCACCCGCACTTCCACCAGCCCACCGATACCGCAGGCACGGTCAATCCGCAAATCCTCACCGCAGTCGCACGATACGTCCTCAACATGGTCTGGCAACTCGCCGAGGCTCCGTAACCGTCAGCCGCGTGTTCCCAACGAGACGCGGCTATTTCACCGACACCACTTCGACCTTCCCGACACGGCGAGTGACGGTGATACCGACATCAAGGTCATGGCGCCGCAGGAGAAGATCCACGGACGCACTGCCGACCTTCAGATTCTTGATCTGCATCTTATCGATAAATTCCGGCAGGATGGGATGGCTGAACACAATCTTATGCTCCGAGGCGATAATCGAGAGCCCCAGACAGGCCTGCAGCACCATGAAGGCCGACCCTGCCGCCCAGGCTTGCGGGTTACAGGCGACGGGATACCGCGTCAACCCTTGACCAGGCCTTCGCACAAATCCGCAGAAGAGCTCCGGCAACCGGTGGAAGTCGAGGACCAGACTGACCTCGAACATCCCGGTCATGATTTTTTCCACACCCGACTTGAGTCCATACCGCGCAAGCCCGACCGCGATCATCGCATTGTCATGCGGCCAGATCGATCCGTTGTGGTAGGACATGGGATTGTACCGTCGTTCTGAATCGGCCAGCGTCCGGACTCCCCACCCACTGAATACTTCATCCGACATGAGCGTCTCGGCCACACGTCTGGCATGCTCGTCCGTGGCAATTCCTGTATACAGACAATGGCCTGCATTGGACGTTTTGACCTGACATGGCCGCTTGTGACCGTCCAGTGCGAGAGCATAGGTCGACGATTCCTCACACCAGAAGGCTTCGTCGAATCGTTCTTTGAGCGATCGCGCCTGCCGCCTGAGCTGACTGGCCCGATCGACATACCCCAACGCCTCCGCGAGTTTGGAGGCCTGGACCTTGGCGTCGTACACATACCCTTGCACCTCGCACAGGGCGATCGGCCCCTCAGCCAGTGATCCATCCGCATGCGAAATCGAATCGTGGGAGTCTTTCCATCCCTGATTGTCCAACCCGGTGGGAGACTTCCGTACATACTCCACGAATCCGTCGCGGTCAGGATCGCCAAAGGTATCCATCCAGGTCAGCCCTGCTTCGAGATTCGGCCAGATGGTTTGAATGAAGGCCAGATCCGCGGTGCGTTCATAATAGGCGCCGGCCAGCATCACAAACAATGGAGTGGAATCGACGCTCCCGTAATAGAGCCCGAAAGGAATTTCGTGCAGCGCCGCCATCTCCCCCTTGCGTGTTTCGTGCAGGATCTTCCCTGGCTCGGCATCCTGAGCCGGGTTCACCTCCTTGGCTTGAGTCGACGCCAAATACGCCAGCACTCCGCGCGCTAACTCCGGCCTGATCCATAAGCACTCCAGCGCCGTGATGACGCCATCCCTCCCGAACGGCGTGCTGAACCAGGGAACACCAGCGTAGGGATAGGGACCTTCGTTCGTGTCTGTCACCATCATCCGGACATCCAGCACCGAGCGATTCCACCACTCGTTGAATTGCGCGTTCGATGTTTGAATGGCGCAATCCTCGGTCGGCTCCGCACCGAAAGCCAACCCGGCTTCAGCCATTGCCGCGTCATACGACAAGAGCGGCCGATGGCAGTCTGCAACGTCGCACGCCACCATCACGGCCACGGCGATTTCCCCCTTCGGCTCCAATTCAATCCCAAACGTCGCCTGCGAGGCCGTAACCTCCAACGGTTCCGGAGAAAACTGAATCCGCGCCTCCCGCGTGACTTCATCGAGCCCTTCATACCGCAACACCAGCAGATCCTTCCGCAGCACGTTCGGCAACATGCGGCCTTTGCGTTCCCGTTTTTTGCCGCGAACCTCAAAGATATCCGCGAAGTCGGCCTCAAATCGGATCGACAACGTCATTTTTACCGGTGCCAAGCTGTAGTTAGACAGGCGGAACCGCTCATAACTCACGCCGTTCCAGAGAAAACGAGAGCGAAAGACGTGCACGCTCCCGCGCGGAATGGCGATGCGGCCGTCGCGATAGAGGTCAGGATTCGTCAGATCCACGGCCAGCAGCGCGTTATCTTCCTTGACCGTGGAACTCAGCAGCATGGGCCGGTCATTGTTGAGAAACACTTCCTGACGCGAAAGAAACCGAGTGCCCTGGTGAAATACGCCCTGCGTGCCCCTACCCACCGGTTGGATATCGCCGTACCGGTCGAATACGCCGAACGTTTCCCCGTGTTTGAGCACACGGGTGCGGTCATCCGCCATCGATGAACTGGCCAGGATATAGAACTGATCATTGACACTGATGATTTCTTCCACGTCGTCCTCCTGTCCTCACACCATCACCGATGCATCACCGTACGACCGCGCGTTCAATGCCTGGCACCACCTGTCACAACAAACTCCGCTGAGTCTTCATCCAACGCGGGTTGAGAGGCCCCCCGCCGCGCGACTATCAAACGGGTGTGCGTCAGTGGCTGGTCGGCTGTGTGACCATCACCACCGCAGGGGTCTCACCCTCAGCGGGAACCGTCGCTTCCGCCCAATTGGTCTGCACCCAGCGTCCGACCCGCATGGAAACCCCGGCGGAAAGAAATAACCCGACGCCGATGCCGAATACGCTCGGACGCTCGCCGAACTCCTGCGTCACCCAGCCGAAGATCGTCATGCCCGCAATGGCCGACGTCATCGCGCCAAGATTGTAAATCGCCAAGACCCGCCCCAACAGGGAGGCCGGCGCAATTTCCTGCAACACTCCCCACGCCACCGGCGTGAGCGTCCCGGCACCCATTCCGATGATCACCATCAACGCCGCCGCTGCGAGTCGATTCGAGGTGACGATCAACCCGAGCAACGCCACGCCGCTGACAAGACTGGACATCCCCATCAGTTGAATACGCTTGGGCAACGACCAGGACGACAAGGACACGAGGCCCAGCGAAACCAGCAGCAGCCCGATGCCGAATGCCGACCACAGGTAGCCGACTTCGATCGGCCCAAGGTCCAGCAATTTTTTTCCGAATACCGGGAACAGAGTGCTGAAGGCGCTCGTGGCAAAGGTATACATCGAGGCAGCCCCGATCAACATCAGGATGACCCGCTGCCGACGGAGCACATAATGAAACCCTTCCAGGACCTCGTTCAACGTGCCGGAGAGGGAGCCGTCACGCCCCGGCTGCGTCACCGTCTGCGGGAAACGGATGAACAAAAAACACGCCGCCGAAATCACATAGCTCACCGCATTGACGCACAGCACCTCCTGCGAGCTCATGGTCGCAATGCCCACGCCACTCAAGGCCGGCCCGAGGATAATGCCGATGCTGGTCGTGGTCTGGAGCAAGGCATTGGCCGCCGTGAATTCATGACGGGACACCAAGGAGGGAATCGCTGCCGTCAGGGCCGGACCAAACACCGCCGACGCGACCGCATGGACGAACACCATAAGATACAGCCGCTCGATACTGAAGGAATCCACCGGCAAGAGGCAGGGCAACACACCCAGGACGATCGCACGGATCAGATCGCTACTGATCAGCAGGAGTTTTTTGGGAACCCGATCGACGATCACACCGATGAACGGGCCGAACAAAATGGGCGGGAGGGTCTGCAGCAGCCCGATCATCGTCGTTTTGAGGGGGGAGCCGGTAATGGAGTAGACAAACCAGAGCAGCGCGAGCTTCGACACGCCATCGCCGATCTGCGAGACCATTTGGCCCCACCAGACGAGCGTAAAGTCGCGCGTCAACAGATGCGGCGACCACTTCACGTTCGGGCGTCCCGGCCCGGTTCCGCTTTCGCGTGCTGTGGTTATGGCGTCAGCAGACTGCGTGTCGAACCTCCTGTCGTACCAGCCTCACGGCCCTTGCGTTACTCTCCGGCCACCAGTCGCACCGCATCCGTATTCACCGCGCGCACACCTGGAATCTGGCGGGCGGCTTGAGCCGCTTCAAGCACGATGATTTGGAAACGCGTCGCCCCGGTCAGGCTGACGATGCCGTCCTCTGTTTTCACATCGAATTTGACCGATTGCAAGGTTTTGCTTTTCTCAAACCGTTCCTTCACCAGCTGCGTGATGATCTTGTCGCGTTCCCCAAGCAAACTATGAGCCGCATCCGCCTCGATCTTGAGACGATTTTCCACGGCATGGACGCCTTCCAGACACCGCACGATATCTGTAGCCACGCGCTTGTCCGATTCTTGCCCCACCTTGCCTAGTAGCACGAGATCTTTATCCTTGGCGTCGACTTCAATGTCATACGGGAACAGACGAGGATCCGCCATGAGCGCAAGCTTGGCGGTGACCATCGACGAACGCACCGGCTTCTTGGCTTCCGGCTCGGCCGCCTTCTGACGATCGCCCGCAGCAGGGTCGCTTGCAGGAGCCTGGGCTTCAGCCGCTGGTTTGGCCTCCACCAAGTGCGGCACGGATGGACAAGGATGCTCCGCAACCGTTTCAGCATCTTTGGGTTTGGCTTCGGACTCTTTTGGTTTTTGCTCTGCCTCTTTGGCTTTATGCTCGGACTCCTTGGCCTTTGCTTTCGGCTCCGCGTCTTTGGGCTTACTCTCCACGTCCTTGCCTTTAGACTCCGTCTCCTTCACCTTGGCATCGGAATCCTTGGCTTTTTGCTCGGTTGGTTTGGGTTCCGGGTCTTTCGATTTGACATCTGCCTCCCGGGGCTTCGGGTCAGGGTCTTTCGCCTTCACTTCGGGATCTTTCGCCTTCGGCGCCGGAGGCGTCTCCTGTTTCCCCTCCGGGGCCTGCTCCGCCCACGCGACAGAGCCCATCCCCCATAAACCAGATGTCACGGCAAGCGTGAACACCCCTATCGCACA
Source organism: Nitrospira sp. (assembly GCA_016788885.1). Taxonomy (NCBI): domain Bacteria; kingdom Pseudomonadati; phylum Nitrospirota; class Nitrospiria; order Nitrospirales; family Nitrospiraceae; genus Nitrospira; species Nitrospira sp. The sequence continues at coordinate 39,646 of JAEURX010000067.1, forward strand.
ACCGGCCTGCATCATCCGCATAGGCATATGCCCCTCATGTGTGGAAATGAACCCAAACCCCGTGGTCGGTCACCAGCGCCCACGTTCCCGCTATCCTGAAACACGGCACCTCCCCCGGGTAGAAAAGACATACGCGAGGGAGAATCAGAAAGCAACACTGACAGGAGGTGGAACAGGCCCGCGGCGGCAGCGCGCTGATGCGCAGCTCGGGAGTGCTGCCGCGAATGTCCTATGGAGAAGATGTGAGGGAAAAGACTAGGCGACAGCCGGACTGACCATGAGGCCACGGCGGCTGACCTGCACCGTGACCATTGCGGTAACCAACAACAGCAGTCCGATTCCGATCAGGCTCACGGCCGGCCCCAAGGCATCGGCAGCCCATCCGAATCCGGCCATGCCGACCATCGCCGACGCCATGCTCCCGACGCTAAAGGTGGTGAACACGCGCCCGAGCAAGTGCTCTGGGGTGACTTCCTGAAGCATGGCCCAAACGACCGGGTAGAAGAGCGAGGTACTTCCACCGATGATCACGATCAGCAGGAACGTGCTGAACAATACCGGCGTCTGGATCAACCCAAGGGTGCACACCGCAACTCCACCGATGGTCAACGATCGCCCGACCTTACCGATCCGATCTTGGAACGTGCCCTGCGGGGTTCTGGCCAGCCAAATAGACGCGGCCAACATGCCGATTCCGAGAGCCGACCACAGCCAACCCAGCTCCATCGGTCCCACCTGCAGCAATTCCTTGGCAACCACCGGCAGCAGGAACACGAAAGCGCTGATCGCCAGGTTGTACAATACCGCGGTGATCATCAAGGCGAAGACGACCCGATGCTGCAAAAACACGAACCGGAACCCCACCATCATGTCCTGCATCACGGGAGTGGACAACACATCGATCGCCTTCCCGGTTCGAACCTCGCGGACCCGGATCGGGAAGAGGAACAACGCCGAGGCCAAAAAGGTCGCGGCATCCACGTAGAGGACGTTCTGTGCGCCAATCAGTGCGATGCCTAAACCGCTCATGGCCGGTCCCAACAACACCCCGATGTTGGTCGTGCTCTGGATGAACGCGTTCGCGGTCGTCAGTTGGGAACGTTGCACGATGAGCGGCACGGCTGAAGCCAGAGCCGGCCCGAAGATGGTCGACACGATCGAGATAAGGAACACCAGGACATATAACCGCTCGAGCGTGAGCATATCGAACGTATAAAAGAGCGGGATCAATAAGACCATCAATGTTCGTAAGAGATCGACGACGATCATGACGGTTTTCTTGGGGAGTTGATCGAGGTAGACGCCGATGAGCGGACCAAACACCAGCGGCGGGATGGTCTGCAGGAGCCCGATGGCGGTCATCTTGAGCGCCGATCCGGTCAGTTCATAGACGAACCACAACAGCGCGACCTTGTTCAGGCCGTCGCCGATCTGGGAGATAACCTGGCCTGCCCAAAGACACCCGAAATCCCGGGTTCCTAACAACCGCCATCCGGCGGCATTCGATTCAGAAGTGGGCTGCGACTCGTCTGCCATGCTGGTCCTTCCGCGAGGTTGCGATCGCGATGACTAGAGGTTCGAAGCATGCTGCGGCCTCGGTTTCCCCGGGAGCGCAGCGGCATCAGCGATGAGTTGTTGATAGATCTTGACGTAGTCGTTGGTCATGCGTTGAGCGGTAAATCGCTCATCGAACACTTTCCGGCATCGATGCCGGTCAATGGTCCTGAGCTTCTCCACCTGGCTCACCATTTCATCAAGATTCTCGCTGATAAAACCCGTCTCACCATGACCGATGATTTCCGGGATCGAACCCCGGCGGTAAGCGAGGACCGGTGTACCACAGGCCAAGCTCTCAATCAACACGAGGCCGAACGGTTCAGGCCAATCGTAGGGACAGATCAATCCGATGGCATTCCCGATAAAATCGCTTTTTTCCCGGTCTGTGATCTCGCCGACAAACTCGATCAAGGGATGGTCGAGGAGTGGCTCCACAACCCGCTCGAAGTAGGCGCGGTCCGCCGGGTCCACCTTCGCCGCCATCTTCATAGGGATCCCCACCCGCTTGGCCAGTTCGATCGCTTGATCCGGACACTTTTCCGGGGAAACCCGTCCCAGGAACGCAAGGTACTTTCCGGGCTCCGGGTGGAACTTATACAGGTCATGCGGCAACCCGTGATAAACCGTGTTCGCCCAATTGCACCATGGTAAAGGCTTGCGCTGAGAATCCGAAATCGACACGAGCGGCAATTCGGCAAAATCACGGAAGACCGGGACGAGTTCAGGCAAATCCAAGCGGCCATGGAGCGTCGTCACGACGGGCACACGGCAACGGCGGGAAAGGGAAAATGCCAGAAAATCGAGGTGAGAGTGAATCAGGTCGAACTGGTCGGCCGCGGCGAACACCTGCTCCATCATCTGAATGAGCGGCGCCTCGCGGTTGAAGATGCCGGTATTGAGTCGAAGGGCCTGCTGGCAGGGCGCTTCCAACTTTGCCCGCGTCACCGAATCGCCACTGGCGAACAGCGTCACTTCGTGCCCTTGCCGGACGAGTTCCTCCGTCAGGTAGGAGACGATACGTTCTGTTCCCCCGTACAACTTCGGCGGGACGCTCTCCCAAAGCGGCGATACCTGGGCAATCCTCATACGCGCAATCTCCTTCTAATCGTGACCGGTGAGCGACGAAGATGCACGCTCTGAAACGGGTACAATTCCGCGTCGACTACCGTACGGTCGGCATTCTTTCCGTTCTGCACATTCGATTCAATTGACATCTTTGACATGGCTACGATCTTTTTGTCGTCTGGTCTAGAGGAGCACCCGATCGACCGCACGCACGCTGGGCAAAGCAATCGCCATACCGACGCAGCTTGACCTGAAGGATCACTGAGCTACAAACCGATACCAAGCTGAAATATCAATACCTTAACGGTCACTTCTCCAAAGCTCACCGTCTCTAGGATGCCTGTGCAGGCTGTGGATTCTGTTGATAACTCACCGATCGAACGCAAGCGACTGTGACGGGCTTGCCTCGACACACCAAACCGCCACAGCACACCACCTGTTCTGATGTAGAGGTGAGGTGCCAGAGCAGCGCATGGAACCGGCAATGAACATTGCCGAGGGGGAAGCTCGGCGGACGCAGGGGCGATGCTTTCGGTCGAGATAGGCGGCTAGGGAATGTCGTCGAGAAGACCGGACTGAATCAGCGGGAGCGCCCCGACATCACGCGGTACGGGAGGGAACACCACGGGGGAACCGGCCTGGTTCGCCCCCTGAATAAGCCCCACAGAGAGCTGCGGTCCCAGCGTCATGATGGCTCCGCTCCACGCCTGCCCTGTTGTGGGGTTTCTGAAATTATACGATTCGAAGTTATTCCCGAAATTGTAGATAAATCCCTGCGTCCCCTGGTTGTCCACATACAAATTTCCGGGGCCCGCGAGATTAAATAACGGAGCGACTCCCCCGTTGAAGCCTCGCACGCCGGAGACAGATTGCGCCCCCGCCGGCGAGCTCCACAACAGCATCGCCACGGCCGCAATCCCTATGAGTTGAGTGCAGCGACTCACATCCCTCCACACGTCCGAGCATGGACACTGGTCTCCGTTTGTGGTACCACGCCAGCATCGGTATGCAGTCAGTATGGCTCAACCCAGACCACGCAGCAAGGAGTTTGTTATGGCCAATCCAATCCTCCGGGGATGCCTGTGCATCGGCAGCGCAACGGCGCTCCTGCTGTGGACGGCAAGCGCATCATTCAGCCTGGACGTGACCAAACCGGTCCCCACCGAACGTCGCGAAGCCATGTCGCTGGCAGATGCCGTGTTGAAGGCGCTGCAGAATAACCTCGATATCCATATCGGTCGACAGACCAAGGAGAGCCGACTGGCCGATATCATTATCGAGCAAGCGAAGTTTGACCCAACCGTGAGCCTCAACGGCCAATACAACCGGCAGGTGTCGCCCCTCAACCGTCCGATTCTGGGTTTCACCGGTGCGAACCTGCAGGACATCACCAAGTTTGACCAGAACACGTCCACCGTGACCGCCGACATCACGCAAAATCTTTCGACCGGCGCCAATTATGATCTCAACTACAGCCCACAACGCAGCTATGTGAGCGGGCCCAACACGTTTCTCTTCAACCCGGCTTGGACGGGGGGACTCGCTCTCACGGTCACGCAGCCGCTCCTGAAAAACTTCGGCACCGACATCAACAGGACCTTCATCACGATCGCCCAAAACAACGCCACGGTCGAGCAGCACGTGTTCCTCGATCGCGTCCTAACAGTCATCGCTTCCGTCGAGCAAACGTTTTGGGAAATGGTGTTTGCCAATGAGAACCTCAAGGTGGCCCAGGCGGCGCTCAAAGCCGCGGAAGAACTCCTGGCCAGCAACCGCGCAAAGGCTAAAGCCGGCGTCATGTCGATCGTCGACGTCCTGCAGGCAGAAGCAGCCGTGGCCTCACGCGTCGAACAGATTCTCGTCGCCGAAAAATCCATCCGCGACCAGGAAGACCAACTGCGCCGGCTCTTGAATCCGGCGGAAGAAGAACTGCGGCAGGACCTGCGCCTCATGCCGACCGATCCCCCGACCACCTCGCTGGAAGCGATTAGCCTTCAGGAAGCCATCGATATCGCCATGGACCGCCGTCCGGAGATCCTCCAAGCCGGGAAAAACGTGGAGACCAGCGAACTCAACGTGAAGTTCGCCAAGAATCAGCTCCTGCCCACGCTGTCGGTGCAAGGCACGATGGGGCTCTCGGGCCTCGGCGCCGACTATGGCGACGCGACGAGACGAAATTTCGGCGGAGATTTCTACAACTACGGCGCCGGACTCGTCCTCAGCTATCCCCTCGGCAACCGCTCCGCCTACAGCACCTATAACAAGCGTCAGCTGGAATCACGCAATGCGCAGTCGTCGCTCCAAAGCGTCCGTCAACAGGTGATCGTCGGAGTCCGCGAAGCCGTTCGCCGCGTACACACCGACTTCAAACGGATCGAAACGACGCGCTCGGCCCGTATCATGGCCGAAAAGCAGTTGCAGGCCGAACAGGAGCGGCTGAAGGTCGGACTCAGCACCACGCGCTTCGTGCTCGACTTCCAGAGGGACCTGGCCACCGCACAGGGCAATGAACTGCGGGCCACCGTGGACTACAACAAGTCGCTGTCGAACCTGGCCCGGAATAAAGCCACGACGCTCGAGCGCTATAACCTGCGCGTCGAATAGCAAGCCGATGACCGGGTCTGGGGTTGCGTCCGCGAGCCGTACCACACAGACCGAGGAACGGGGGGCAGCCCTGGCGCTGCTCCCCCTCACCGCCACGTTCCTGTATTACGCCTCTCCGCTCGAACTTCGGCAACTGCCCCTCTATCAGTTCCTTCCTCAATTCTGTGCCTATGCCGCCCTCCTCACCTGGAGCCGCATCAACCATTCCTCCGCCCGGCGGCTTGGACTCACCGGCAGTCTCGTTCCGCAAGGCCTCCGCTGGGGCATACCTACCGGGCTGGTACTCGGCACGCTCAATCTCCTCGTGATCCTCTACCTGGTTCCTCTGCTTGGAGGAGATTATCGATTTCTCGCCCACACGCCCCATGCTCAAATTCCCCTCTTCGTCATGGTGCCGTGGTTCATCCTCTTCATCGCGACCTTCGTCGAGTTGAACTTTCGTGGATTTTTCTTGGGCCGGCTGCTGGCCCTGGGGCTTCCTGCCTCCATCGCTGTGCCGGTGAGCGCCCTACTGTTTGCGTTCGATCCGTTCCTGGTGGCAACCTTCCAACATCTTCATTGGATCGCCGTGTGGGACGGTCTCGTGTGGGGAACCTTATGGGTTGCCTTCAGGAACGTGTCTGTCACCATCGTCGCGCATGCCGTGGAGGTCATCGTGTTGTACGGCGTCATGCGCATAGTGCTGGGGTAACGGTCGAACCGGTGCACCCATGAATCCTTCCTTCTCCAGCATCCTCGTGAATGATGTCTTCGGCGACCCCGGTCTGTTTGTCGAAGTGCGCTGGTCGAAGCGCGCGTTCCTGTTCGATCTTGGTGACAATCACGCATTGGGCCCCACGCGTCTTCTTCGGGCCAACGACATCTTCATCTCCCATACGCACATGGATCACTTCATCGGATTCGATGCCCTGCTGCGCGTCGCCCTCGGCCGCGGCAAAACCTTGCGACTGTATGGGCCACCGGGCCTGATTGCCAATGTTGAAGGCAAATTGCACGGCTACACCTGGAACCTCGTGGATGGATACCCCCTCTCCATCACCGTGCAAGAATTCCGCTCGGACGAAATCCGGGCAGCAACCTTTCACGCCACGAATGGATTTCAACGCCAGGATGAACCGGATACAGCCTTGGCTCCGGGCCTGACCGACGGGTCCTTCATCGTACTCCGTGATCCCATGTTCACCGTGCAGGCGACCGCGCTCAATCACCGCATCCCTTCATTCGCCTATGCGCTGCAGGAGCAGTTTCATGTCAACGTCAACAAGGAGCGATTGCATGCAGCGGGGCTTCCGGTAGGCTATTGGCTGAAGGACGTGAAACAGTATTTGTGGCAAGGCCGGCCCGACGACTTTCGATTCATCGCCACGCTCTACCATGAGCACCACCGGGAAGAACGTGAGTTTGTTCTGGGTGAGATCCGCGAACGCTTCGTCACCATCACGCGTGGCCAGAAAATCGTTTATGTCGTGGATGCTCGCTACGACGAAGACAACGAACGGAAGATTGTGGAGCTTGCGCGAGGGGCCGACATCTTTTACTGTGAGGCCCCCTATCTGGATCGGGATGCGGACAAAGCCCGGGACCGGTACCACCTCACGGCCAGGCAGGCCGGCATCATGGCGAAGAAAGCGGGCGTGCGCGAATTAGTCGTGTTCCATTTTTCGCCACGCTATACCGGGCTGGGGCATGAGATCGAGGCGGAGGCGCGAAACACGTTCCGCGAAGAGTGAAGGAGGCGGCGGATGGGTGAATGGGCGAAGTACGCACTGTACTTCCTGTTGGGCGGCACAATCGTCAGCATCTCGACATACCTCGGGTCGCAAGGCCGGTCATTTCTCGCCGCCTTCGCCAGCACCTTCCCGGCAATGACCGGCGCAACATTCGTGCTGATTTACCTGAACAGCGGCAACGACCATCTCGTCACCTACGCCAAAAATCTCCTGTGGTTTGTGCCCCCCTGGCTGGTGTATGTCGGCTGCATGATCTATGGGGTCGAACGGATCGGTTTTTGGCTCTCCATGGCCGGCTCACTCGCCCTCTACATGGTTTGCGTCGCGCTGGTGAAATTCCTGGCGCGGTAGACGTCGCCCCACAATGCGACCTTTTCGACAGGTCATCCCGGCTGGCGCGCACACCGATGTCGGCTGAGCGGCTCTTTCATCTGGCACAGGAACTCGCCATACGACTGGGCCGTAATGTGGACCTCCTGGATCTGAGGAGTACAACGACGGTCATGCGCGCGCAGATTATTAGTACCGGTCGATGCCTGAAAAGTCATGACGACCAGGCCCGTACTGAGTTCGAGATGTATGCCTACTCCGACTATGCCAGGCTCAACGAAGAGCGGCGGGATCTCCTGCAAGACATCAAAGAACGCGGGCTCATCTATGGCTAACAATGCCTCATCCTTCTTGCCACAGCTGGCCGGCCGGCTCCAACGCATGGTGAAATTCCGTATCACCACTCACCTCGACGACTTCCGCCGCGTCTCATCGACCATCGTCAAAGCCGGGGCATAAAGGGCTATAATGAACACGCTACAAAGCCAACTCCGTCGATGTAACTCCCCAATTTCAGTGAACGATTCCTTTGTCAGCGGACTTTACCCGTTCGAATGTGGAACCCAAGCAAGCGGTCAATCCAGCCCGAATTAAGATTCAGCCTTCCCCTTTTTCCGCTGAGAGAGAATCCGACATGAGTCGGAATTAACCTACCTCAAGATTCAGAACCTGCCGGGCCATCGCCAAAGAGCTGAAATGCAGACGGCAGTCCGTCCTCGCCACTTAAGACCACATAATGGTTTCCGACTAGACCAGATCCATAAACTCGAGAGACTCTGGCAAAGAGAACGAACACCGCTCTGCGATTCGTTCGCGACGATCAGTTGTGTTGGTTGAAAACATTTCACCACGGCCTGTATCCATCCAGCTGCCACCGTATCGCATCGGATACGAACCCTACGGGATCGACAGGGAGGCATTTCACGCAACACCCAACGATCTGAGTATCAGATGCATCATTCTGTTATGGCATGGTTATTGATGAATCAGCATCCCATCCAACCATGGCGTCGCAATCGAGATGGCGCGGAGCCTTCCTAGACGACGCCATATACAAGGAGGTAGGTCATGTCGAATCTGGACGACCGCATGTGGGCGACCATGCCGTCGCGGAGGTCATTCCTTCAACGGATGGGATTAGGTGTCGGGGCGCTGAGCACTGGCCTGTTCGGCGGCCTCGCGTTGCCGGAATCGGTGCTGGCCGTGTGCGAGCCCCCGGGAAATCCCGGGACACCGAAATCCTGGCGTAAGGACTGTCGAATGATCCTCCCGCGCCGCCCCGCCAGCACCTTGAGTGCAGCAGAGATCACACAACTCAAGGATGCCTACAAGGCCATGCGCGCTCTCGACAGCAGCGACCCGAATGATCCACGCGGATTCCTGCGCCAGGCCAACGTCCATTGCTGGTACTGCGGCGTCGGCACTCAGGTCCATTTCAGCTGGCAATTTTTCGCCTGGCACCGCGCCTATCTGTACTTCCATGAGCGCATTCTCGGGAAGCTGATCGGCGACATGAATTTCCGCCTCCCCTACTGGGACTGGGACACCCCAAGTCACCGCAAGCTCCCTGGCGCCTACACCGATCCGAACGACAATAGCAATCCACTTTGGAACGGCACCAGAAGCATGGACCCGACGGAAGAAGTCCCGGAAGAAGATGTCGGGGAAGACGTGATGGAGGCCGCCCTCACGGCGGACACCTTTACGGAGTTCGGCGGCACGGCGAGCGGTAGCGGCATCCCGGAGGGAACACCCCACGGCGCGGTCCACGTGGATGTCGGCGGCGACATGGGATTCTTCGATTCAGCCGGGAAAGATCCCGTCTTCTACGCGCATCATGCCAACGTGGACAAGATGTGGTCGGACTGGAACAAGGCCTCGTCCATCCACACGAACCCGACGGCAACGGCCTTCTTGAACCTGACATGGAATTTCT
>JAEURX010000068.1 GCA_016788885.1 Nitrospira sp.
ATCGATTTGGCGTCGCCGGGAACAAACGACACCAGACTGAGCAGGATCAAGAGACCGACTGCGATCAGGAGAACCCCGATCACTTCGCGCTTCACATGAGAGGAACGGGAAGGGGCTGAGCGGGCGTCACCGCGCTTTGCCGTGGTGGATACACCCATGCGGCGGATCGTAGCACAGGGAAAAGGCCTTTTCAAACAAAGCGGCAATGTTGCGCAAGGCCATAACGCCGCTACTCATGCGCGTAAGAATTTTGTCTCAAGCCGACTCGCCATCGTCGAACGCAGAGGCGAGCGCGCGATAGTCATCGAGGGTCAGCGTCTCTGCGCGAGACTGAGCCGGAACACCAACCGCCTCCATCGCGCGGGAAACCCGCTCGGACGGATATCCCTCATCACGCAATGAATTCACCAACGTCTTCCGACGATGGGCAAAGGCCGCTCGCACCAGACGACGGAACCGCTCATAACGGACCGGATCGACTCCATTCCGGTCTTTGATTTTGAGATGCACGACGGCCGACCCGACCGTCGGGCGGGGGCGGAAGCAATTCGCCGACACACGAAACGCCACCTCCACCTCTGCCGCTTCCTGCGTCAGAACCGACAGCACTCCGTAGTCCTCGCTGTTCGGTTTGGCAGCCAATCTAAGGGCCACCTCGGTTTGCAGCATCAGCACCAGACGATCGAAGTGGGCACGGGCATCGAGTAATGCAAACAGAATCGGCGTGGAGACGTAATACGGCAGGTTCGACACCACCACCGTCCGCGGCGACAGGCTATCGAAGGGAAATTCCAATGCGTCCCCGATTCGAAGGTCGAGATTGCGACAATGTCCAAGCGTCTCTTGCAGTTGAGGCTGCAGTTGCGGATCGATCTCGACTGCAATGACCCGCCCGGCTTCGGCACATAACCCGGCCGTCAGGGCTCCCCGCCCCGGTCCGATTTCCAGCACCGTGTCGTCGGGACGAAGCGCCGCCAGGGACACGATTTTGCGGATGATGTTCGGGTCGATGAGAAAGTTTTGACCAAGCCGTTTCAGGGCTGGAGGGAAGGACGCGGCCATGGTTCAGGCGGCTTTCTATCCGACGGTGTGAGGAGCCGTCGTCCGCAGGCGTTTCGCCAGCGTGACAAGATAGGACCGATAACATTCCACTTCGTCGCTGAACTCCTCGATCAAATCGTTGGTAAACGCCATGCCTGCAGTTTTTCGCGCCAGACCATCCGCTTCGGCCTGTCCCGCATGTTGCTGGAGCAGGGCCACCGTGCGAATTTTCCACTGTCCCACGCGTTCAGTGCCTAGGGTGGTGTTAAAGTCCTGAATGGTCCTTGTCGCGATCGCGTCCAACTCCTTCACCTGCTGATCGATGATGGCTGCCGCGGAAGATCCTGCGTTTAATATGGACATGTCTCCTCTTTCCTATCGGGACGGTTGGTGGACGGGAGACCAGGACTGTGCCAGACGGGCCGCGACCTTCACCGCTTCCAACAAACTCCCGTGTTCAGCTACCCCTTTGCCCGCAATATCGTAGGCCGTGCCATGATCGACCGACGTGCGGATGATCGGCAGCCCCACGGTCAAATTCACGCAGGTGCCGAATGCGACCAACTTGAGGGGGATCAACCCTTGATCGTGATACATCGCCACCACGCCATCGTAGTCGCCGCGGGCGGCTTTGCCGAACAGGGTGTCGGCGGGAAGGGGATCGCTGGCCTTGATGCCCGCCGCCCTGGCTAACTTGATGGCTGGCGCAATACTGGTCTGTTCCTCGTTGCCGAACAGCCCATGTTCCCCGGCGTGAGGATTCAATGCCGCCACGCCGATTCGCGGGCGCGCGATGCCGAAATACTTCGTCAACCCGAGATGCGCCAGACGAATGGCCTTCGTAATCCGTTCCTTGGTTAAGAGCGGAGACAGGGCGTTGATCGCGACATGGGTCGTAGTGAACATGATCTTCAACGGTCCGCCCACGATCATCATCCCAAACTCTCGGGTTTTGGTCAGATCGGCCAGTAATTCCGTATGGCCGGGGTAGTGAAAGCCGGCCATGTTCATCGCTTCTTTATTGATAGGCGCCGTGACGATTCCGCCCACGCTCCCCGTCTGCGCCAACTCGACCGCTTCCTTGATGAATGCAATGGAAGCCGCGCCGGTCACGGCCGACGCCACACCCATGCGAAATTTCGACAGCGGACGTTCCAATGGATCAGCGACAGCGACCTGACCGGGCTTCAATCGTGCACCGCTCGCCGGATCAAACGTCACCACCTCCAACGGTAGGTCCAGCCACTTGATCGTTCGTTCCATGATCGGGCGGGAACCAATGACCACCGGCTGACAGAGCTTCGCGAGCGCCTTGTCGGCGAGCGCCTTGGCAATGACCTCGGGTCCGATGCCCGCTGGATCTCCCATCGTGAGACCCAAGACAGGGCGGACCGATCGTTGTGAGGGTTTACGAGCCATGGGTGTACAAAAATAAGGTGTATCCAAGGTACAGCAGCGCGCTGCCGCTGAGCAACCAGGGCCGCCAATGCCCAGACCAGACTGCCTGCAACAGACTCATGCCCATGGCAATGACGGCCAGAACCATTGTCGCCAACGCCGTGGTCCCCAGGGTCCACTCTGTCCCGAGCAATCCGACGGAGACCGGGATCGAGCCCTGAAAGACCATCGCACCGGTCACATTACCGACGGCCAACCGATCCTTCTTCCGGTACAACCACAAAAAGCTATTGGACATCTCGGGCAATTCCGTGGCCAGGGGAGCGATCAGGAGCGCTAGGATCAGCGGTGAAACCTGCATTTCAGCTGAAATCGAATTGGCCGCCGTGACGAAGAGATGCGCACCCCCGACCAGACCGAGCAAGCCCACGATGCCCTGCAGCCCGATCACAAAATAGGACGGTTTGGTGGAGCGGCGGGCGAACAGCAGGGGTTCCAGGTCTCCACCCCCTTCCGACTCCTCATCTTCCGCAGAAAATTTCAGCTTCATGTAGTAGACGTACATCGCCAGGAGCACCACCGCCACCGCAATGTGGAGGACACGCGAAGGAATCGCCGCACAGGTCAACGCTAATACATAGCTGATGAGGAAGAAACTGATATCGACCCGGACCTCGCCGTAGTTGAGCTTGAAGGTCGCCGTCCGTTTCCCGAGCTTGGCATACAGCAGCAGCAACAGCGCGAGGATAGGCAATACCAATGTGCTGAGCATAAAGGGAGCCCCGAGAATGGCGCCAAGCCCTACCTCCATCTGCTCCCGGCCAGCCCCGAAAAAAATCGCGATGATCGGAATGGACGTTTCGGGCAGCGTCGTGCCGACGGCAGCGAACACACTTCCGACGGCACCTTCAGAAATGTTCATGCGCTTGCCGAGCCATTCGATGCCATTCGTGAACAGATGGCACCCGGCCAAGGTGATGACCACCGAAGCCACAAACATGCCGACATACAAGAGAATGGTCACAGGCGCCCTCGCAAGAGTGCCGTCTTCCGGCTGGAGGTATTGGGGTAGCAGCGTCGACTCATGCGCGTTTCGTCGTCCGTTTCGTTCCGGCCTGCGTGCGCCGGAACGCCAGCATGGCCTCCTCTAAAATGTCCTTTACCGGCCTGCCGCTCTGTTCGGCAATGCGTTTGCAGTCGTCATACTCCGGAG
>JAEURX010000069.1 GCA_016788885.1 Nitrospira sp.
CCCTCAAGAACACGAACCTGCCCGCCGGACACGTTGGAGACCACCACCTCGCGTTTCACATAGCGATCGGGGGCTTCTACCAGGTACACGAAATGTTTCCCGTCGATCTCGACGACCGCCTCTTTAGGAATCGCTAGGAACGGGGTGGCATCGCCGATATCCAGCCTCAGCCGGGCAAACATTTCAGGCTTCAAGCGTTGATCCCGGTTATCGACCCACGCGCGCACCTTGATCGTCCGCGTGTTCGGATCAACCACATCACCGATCGACGCCACCACCGACGCAAAATCCGTCCCCGGGTAGGCCTCCACGTTGATGCGTCCGACCTGGCTCACCTTCACCAGCGCCAAATCCCGCTCATACACATCGGCCACGACTTGCAGCCGGTCCAAATCCGCGACAGTGAACAAGACCTGGGCAGGGTCGCCGCCCACGGACTGCCCCGGGGTCACCGCCCGTTCGACGACGGTTCCGGCCAGCGGACTTTTCATGTCGAAGCGAGACGTGATGCGCTGCTGCGCGAGCGGTTTCTCCAACTCAGAGGCCGGGATCCGCAAGGACAGCAATCGCTCCTTGGCGCGACGAAACTCTGCGCGGGCCTTGATCAAATCGTTTTCAGCCTGTTTGAGATCCTTCAAGGCCAGAGCTTTGGTGGCATACAACTCCTTGGCCAACTCCTGGGCACGAGTGGAATACTCCAGCTCCGACGCTTCCTTCACAAACTCAGAATAGGCGGCCGTAATATCGGAACTGTCGATCACGAGCAAGGTCGCGCCCGCCTCCACCCGATCCCCCAACTTTGCCCGCACTTCTACCACCCGGCCTTGTAAGGGGGAAGAGATCTTCGAGTACCGGTCTTCACCATAAGCGATCTTCCCGACCAGCACTAACTCGGGCTGCACCGGCTTGAAGTCGACCACGGCTGTTTCGATTTGCCCCGCGGATGACACGACCGGCTGCGAGGCGACCGGTTCAGCCGGTGACGCGGCCGGAGCGGAAGCCGGCTCCTGCTTCTGGCTGCACGCGCACAGGAACAGCACCAGCGCCGCCCCTGCGACCTGTCTCGCACCGGACCTCATGAGGTAATCTCCTGCCCGACGGAACTCTCCAATTGAAACAGATTGCGTTGATAGGAGAAGAGCGCTTCGATGAAGTTCTGTTGAATGGTGCGGGACGTCCGGGCCGCATCGAGCAGATCGAGAATGGTGGCCCCGCCCCGTTCATAGGCTCGTTCGACAATGGTGAACGTCGACCGGGCATCCTCCAATACGCCGGCCAAGTAGGCTTCCACCAGACGGCGGCTCTGCAGAAGGTTTTGATACGCTACATCCACCTGATTCTCGACTTGGTTGACCGTGCGATCCAACTCTGCCTGAGCAGATTGCACACCGACTTCGGCCTGCACGATCCCGCCCTGATTGCGATTGAACAACGGCAACGGTACGCCCAAATTCAAGATTCCCATCTGCTGGTTGTCTGGTCCCTGCGGCCCTTGTATGGCATAACCGGCGCCAATGGTCACATCGGGGATCCTCAACGCCTTGGCCAATTTCAAATCCGCCTCGCGCTGAGACAGCGACGCTCGGCGACTCCTGATATCAGGCCGCACCTCCAACGCCACAGAACGCAGCTTCCCCATGTCAGGATCGACTCGCCGATAATCCATCTCTGTCGTCAGTTCCAGTTTCGAGGCGGGCGAGAGACGCAGCAACTGGCGCAAGTCCGCCCGTGCGGACTCCCCCTCCTGAATCGATTCGATCACCTGCGATTGAAAATCCACCACTTGCAACCTGATCCGGATGAGATCGACCTCGGCGATATAGCCCTTCTTGAACCGAATCGTATTGACGTCCAGAATCCTCGCAAAACGGTCGCGATTCTCCTCCGCCAGCGCAAGCCGACGTTGCGCCACCAACACGCGATAGTAGGCATCCTTGATGGTGAAACCCAGTTGCCTGACCGCGTCCTCGAAATCCGCCTCCGCCGACTGGACGCCGAACCCGGCGCTTTCGATGCGATACCCGCGCTTGCCGGCCAATTCAAACAGCTGCTGCACCTGCATCGTGAGACCGGCGGTTTTGGCCAGCGTATTGCCCTGAGTAAAGGACGCGACGCTGCCGATTTGCGCCACCGGATTGGGGAACAGGCGCGCCGTGATCTGCTGCCCCTTACTGAACTCGATGCCATACTTGGCAATGAGCAGGTCTAAGTTCTGCTTGAGAAAGAGGGCCATCGCCTCGGAGAGATTCAGGCGGACCACCGGAGGGGCAAACGGAACAGCCGAGACGCCAGGAGAATCGGCTGCCTGAACCCATCCGCCGGCAAGTGTGGAGACGCCCAGCATGGCGAGTGCCAAACCGAAGCGAATCCCCCGAACTATGGCACCACGGCACAGTCTGGAGCGAGCTTGGTCATGGCGCATGTCGTTCCGCATTGTGGGGAAATATCGACCAACTGAGGACAGGACGCGCATTATACTGATTTCGTGACACATTTGAAACAATCTTGGGCGCATCGGCTCACTGCATTTTGAGTTCCGTCCAGGCCCGATCATACAACCGAATGCCCTTCCCCACATCGCGCATCCATTCCAGACGAGCCAACTGATCCATCGGCGGATAGATGGCGGGATTCGCCCGCACGGCCGGACTGACCAATTCACGAGCGGATCGGGAGGCGGACGCAAATCGCAGGCGTTCCGATGTGCGTGCAGCCACCTCCGGCTCCATGAGGTACTCGATAAAACGCATGGCGAGCGCTTTCTGCGGTGCAGACTTCAGCACGACCAGGCAATCGGCCCAAATGGTGGCGCCCTCCTTCGGCACCACGTAGCGAATGGATGGACGTTCCGCCATGGCACGCGCCACCTGCCCGCCCCAACCATGGGCGAGGATCACCTCTCCCGACGCCAACAATTGGTCGTAGTGATCGCTGGTGTAGGTCTTCACCAGCGGTTTTTGTTGCAGCAACCGTTCCTTCGCCGCTTCGATCACCACCGGATCAGTGCTGTTCATCGATTGCCCCATGGAACGCAGCACTGCGCCGAAGACCTCCCGCTGGTCATTCAGCATACTGATAAGCCCTTTGTAGCGAGCATCCCATAAGATCGACCAGCTGTCCGGCACTGTGGAGAGCACGGCGGAATCGTAGCCGATCCCCACCGTGCCCCATAGATACGGCACTGAAAACCGCCGCTCCGGATCAAACGGCAACGCCTGGAGATGTGGCTCCAGCAGCGAGGCGTTGGGCATGCCCGTGGTGTCCAACTCCTGCAG